>NZ_JBINJD010000135.1:0-13192 GCF_043951915.1 Alienimonas sp. DA493
CGAGCCGAGGCTTGCACGGTCGACATCGTCACTCGGCCTCGGCTCGCGCCTCGGGCTGCCGTTCCGTCGGCAACGTCAGCTCGACCCAATACAGCGGGTGATCGCTGGCTTCAGTGGGGATCACCGCGGCCTCGCCGATCGTCAGGCCGCGGACCAGGACGTGGTCCACCTTCTCCTTGCCGACCGGCAGCGCCGCCCGCACGACGGATGGGTCGAGGGCGGCCAGGGCGTCCGTCACCCCCTCCTCCGCGAGCACTCCGGACAGCACCGGGCTGTCGATCGGCTGGTTGAAGTCGCCGGCCAGCACGCAGGGGGTTTCGAGAGCCAGGAACAGGTCGATCGCCCGTTCGATCTGTCCGGGTTCGAGGTGCGGCTTGGTCAGGTGCACGTTCAGCACGCGGACGGGCACGCCCTCCGGGTCCGCCTCGGTGGGGACGAACACGGTGGTGAGGACCGCGGTGCGAAACGCCTTGCCGCGGGTGTCCGGCAGCGGCACGCGGTGCACCGGGCCGGCCGGGAGTTTCGAGAGGACCGCGTTGCCGGTGTGCTCCTCCCCGAACCGACGCTCGGTGCCGACGAACGCTGCGGACGCACCGGTGAGCGGGCCGAGCCGGGCGGGGATCGCCGCGGCCCCGCTGGCGGCGGGGCCAGCCGCCTCCTGGAGCAGGGCGACGTCGAAGCCGGACGCGAGCAACCACTGCACGGTCAGGCCGGGGTTTGCGTCGCCGTCCGCCTCGCGGAGGCCGTGCACGTTCCACGTCACGAGGCGAAACGTCCCGACCTGCCCGGAGGACGCCGCCCTCGCCGCCCGGGTCGGTGCCGCGCCGAACGCCGGATCGTCGTGCGGGTCGGCCGGCGTGCGGTCGATCCAACCGGTCAGCAACCCGGCCCCCGCCCCGAGCGCGGCGCCGAGCAACAACACGGCCGCCGTTCGCGCCGCGGAGCGGGTCGCCGGCGGTGCGGGGGCGTCGTGATCCATCGCCGGGGAGCGTAGACGAACCGCGGTCTGCGCACGAAGACCGCCCGCCGGGGAGCGGGCTCCCCGACGGGCGGCGTTTCACCGTCGTTTCACAGAACGGGCGGGGTTCAGGCGGACATGACGGAGGCCAACTCCGCCTTCAACCGGCCGCGGGCGGTGTGCAACCGCCGCTTGACGGTGCCGACGGGGCAGGCGAACTCCTCGCCGATCTCCTTCAGGGACCGGCCCTCGAAGTAGAACGCCGTCAGCGTCCGCCGGTCGAGTTCCTTCAACCGGTCCAGCGAGCCGCGGATCAGGTCGGCCGCCTCGCTCCGCAGCAGCGAATCGAGGGCGGTCTCCCCGCCGGTCGTCTCGCCGCCGAAGGTCTCCGGGGCGCACACGGCCTCCTTGGGACGCCGCACGGCCCGGTTGATGCTCATCCGGACGGCGACCTGCTTCAGCCAGCCGGCGAACCGCTCGGGCTCTTCCAGCTGACCGAGCTTCCGCATGGCCCGCATCAGCACGTCCTGGGTGACCTCGGCGGCCTCGGACCGGTTCCGCAGCCGCCGCAGGGCGACGGCGAAGACGGTCGGTTCGAAGTGGGCGGCGAGTTCGCCGAAGGCGGACCGGTCGCCGGCCTGGGCGGCCCGGACGAGCCGCACCAGCCGCACCGGCTCCATCGTGCCGGCGTCCCGGGAGGCCCGAGCGCCAGGGGGGAAAAGGGTGTCCATCGGGTCGCTCCTTTCGAGCGTGCGTTCGACGGCCGACCGGCCCCGGGGTTCCCGAGCGGGAACGGGCGGGGGGAGGAATCGGGCGTCGCCGTTCGGTGGTCGCCGTGCGGAGGCGCGTCCGGGCCGGGGCGTGCGGCGGGCACGGCCGGGCCGGGATCAGCCGCGCAAGAGGCGCGGCCGCGGCGAGGGGGTCTCAGCGATCTCTGGCAGCGGATGCGACGGCCCGGCTCGGAGCGGTCACGCGGGGGAACGCGGACGATCACGAGCGGCCCCGGCAGGGTGCGACCGGCGGACGTCTCGAACACGAAACGAGCGCGGGTCGCCCGTCGGGGGCGGCAGCGGGCGGGCGGTGCGGACGGCGGCGGAAGGCCGCGGCCGCGGCGTCAGGCCGAAGCGACCGGACTGACCGCCCACGAGGCCCAGACCCGAGCGGCGGGGCCGCTATACCGCTCCAAGGCGGTCTCGGGGCTGGGCGTCGGCATCGCGACGGCGGGGGCCGTTCTCGCGGGCGCCGTCGGCGGTACGCCGACGGAGCCGCCCGTAACCGGGCAACTTGGTTGCGAGAGGCGCGCGGCCGTCTGCGGTTCGCGCCGTTTGCGCGGTTCCGCAATGGAGAGGCCGCGCCCGCCAATCACGACGGCGTCCGCATCGAACAGCCCGTTCTGGGCGTTCGCGTGGGCGGCGGCGTCGTGATGGCGGAACAGCATCGGGGCCTCCCGCGGGCAAAGCCCGCAGACCAGAGGAGTGAGTGCGAACGAGTAACCGAGGACGAAATCCGACCCGGCGTCGGCCGGGCGGAACGAACCTGGACCGCGTCCGGGCCGCCCCGGGATGAGCGGGGCGGGGGACGGTCGGCCGGGTTCTACCCCGTAGACGCGGCCGAGGTTCGAAAGGTTCACCGGATTCCGGAAAAGTTTCCAAATTCGCCCCCCGGTCCGTCGGTCCCGGCCGGATGGGGGGCGAATCGGCGGTCCGGCGTCCCGCTCAGGGGGCGGCGCCGGTCTTGGCGGGGGCCGGGACCGAGGCGAGCGGTCCGCCGGCGTCGCCCCCCTTCCCCTCCCGTTTCTCCCGGGCCTCGTCGACTTCGTCGTGCTTGATCTCCTCGTCGACCTCCTCGGGGGTCGGGTCGGAGATCGCCCCGACGGGGGGGAACTTCCGGGCGGCCCGGCTTTTTTCGCGATCTTTCTGGAACAGCTCGGCCAGCACGTGCCGGTGGATCACGCTGTTCACCTGCCCGCCGAACAGCAGCAGGGTGCCGGTCAGCCACAGCCAGGTCATCAGCACGACCACCCCCGCCAGCACGCCGTAGGTGTCGCTGTACCGGCCGAAGGTTTGGATGTAGTAGCGGAACGCCTGGGTGGAGACGAGGAACGCTCCCGCGAACAGCGCCCCGCCGGGCGAGAGCGGCGTCCACCGCACCCGGCAGCTCGGCACGAAGGTGTACACCAGGCTGACCGCCGCCAGCAGGAACGCGATCGCGAACACCCACTTGAAGCCGTAAATCGCGATGGTTCGGGCCCAGGTGAGGCGGTCGCTCCCGCCGAGCCGCAGCAGCAGTTCGTCCGTGGCGAACTGCAGCACCACGCTGAGCGCCAGCAGCGAGAACACCGTTACCAGGATGATGCCCACGGCGATCGCGTTGCGGTGCCAGAAGTGCCGGCGCTTGTCGACGCCGTAGGCGGCGTCCAGCCCGCTGGAGACCGTCAGCAGCGTGATGCGGCCGGAGTAGGCCAGAAACACCCAGCCGAAGCCGACCAGATAGACGTTCGTGTTCTCCCGCAGCGCGGCGGCCTCGGCGCTGATCAGCGTGTTGACCAGTTTGCTGGCGTCGCCGGGCAGGCTCTCGGAAACCGTCGTCCGCAATCCTTCCAGCAGGTCGCGGCCGACTGCGTCGCTGGTCGTGAGTACGATCGTGCTCACGGCGACGATTAGCGCCGGCGCCAGGGAGAACAGGGCGTAGTAGGCGAAGTAGACCGCCCGGTGCTCCAGCTTGTGCTCCCGGTAGCCGGCCACCGCCCGCTTGCCGCACTCCCACAGGGAGAGCCCGCCGAGGTTCCACATCTGCCGAAAGGTGACCCGGCGGTAGTCGTCGGATGGGCCCTCCGCGGAGGGGCGAAACGTTCTGGCGGGCGAGGCCGGGGCGGCGGGCACGGGGCGAGGCGGCGGACGGAACGAACGACGGCGTCGGATGGTAGCGGCAGCGCGGCGGTCGGCTCGATCCCGCGGCGGGCCGCGGGGCGACCGGGGAAAACCCGCAGCGCGTGAGTCCCTGTGCGGCCGGTCGCCCGTGCGGCCGGTCGCTCGTGCGGTCGGTCGGTCGCACGGGCGGGTGGTAAGTTGTGCGGGCGGCGCCGGGCGTGCGGGATCGAAGCGTCGCGGCGGTCGATAAGGCGGAGGTCCGCGCTTCGAGGTTCCGATGTCTCCCGCCCGATCGACCGCCGTCCGCCGTTTCGGCCTCCGCTGTCTCCCGCTGCTGTTCGCGGCGGCAGGCGTGCTGGGCTCCGGTTGCGCCCTGCGGCCGGGATACGTCGATTCGACCACCGGCCGGGCCTACGCCGGCTTCGCCAAGCCGGCCTGCTACGCCTCGGACTTCTGCGGGACGTGCTGCCTGTCCGACCTGCTCGGCGTGCGGGAGTGCGACTGCCGCCGCGATCCGTACACGCCGCCGGTGGTCGCGTTCTGCTCCTTTCCCGGCTTGAAGGCGGGCTGCCGCAAGCATCCGCCGCGGATGGTCACCACCCACGTGCACGCCCCGATGCCGGCCCGCTACGACCAGTTCCCCGGCCACGCCCGCCGGTTCGACGACCGCCCCGCCCCGCCCCGCCCCCGGCCGAACGTGCCGGAGGAGACGGCCCCGCTCGCCGCCCCGATGCCGCTGCCGGCCTCCATCGACGCCCCGGAGCTGAACCCGGAACTGAACGAAGCGGTCCAGCCCCCCGGCCTGCCGCCGGTCGGGCCGGAGGGCATCGGCCGCTGAGTCGGCCGCTGAGACGGGTCCCGACTCAGTCGAACCACTCGACGGCGTTGCGGAACAGCTTCATCCCGGCGCCCTCCCCGGACAGCCCCAGCCGGGTCCAGCGGGGGTGCTGGTGGGCGTACTGGAAGCGTTCCGGGTGCGGCATCAGCCCGAGCACCTTGCCGGAGGCGTCCGACAGCCCGGCGATGTCCGCGAAGGAGCCGTTCGGGTTGTCCGGGGCGGCGAGCGTCGCGTCCGCGGACGGCCCGCCCGGTGGCAGCTCTCCCTTCCGCGGGGCGTACCGCAGGGCGACGTTCCCGTTTTTGACCCACTCGTCCAGCACGGCGGGGTCGGAGACGGCCAGCCGTCCCTCGGCGTGGGCGATCGGCATTTCGACGTCAGTCATGCCCCGCAGGAACGCGTGGTCGGGCCGGTCGACCCGCAGTCGCACCCACCGGCAGTCGTAGCGGCCGGACTCGTTCCAGGTGAGGGTGGCGGCGGATTCGCTCGGCTTTCCCCACCCCTCGCCGCCGTTGGGCAGCAGGCCGGATTTCAGCAGGACCTGAAATCCGTTGCAGATGCCCAGAATCAGCTTGTCGGCATTGAGGAACCGCCCCAGCCCCTCGCCCAGCGGGCCGTTGAGGTGGCGGGAAAAGATCACCCCGCTGCCGATGTCGTCCCCATAGCTGAAGCCGCCGGGCACGCAGAAAATCTGGTAGCGGTCCAGCATGTCCGGCTCCTCCAACACCCGGAACAGGTGGAGCCGATCGGCCGCGGCGCCGGCGGTCTCGAAGGCGCGGGCCGTTTCTTCGTCGCAGTTCGTGCCGGGGGCTCGAACGATCAGCACACGGGGGGACATACGACGCTGCAAAAGGGCTGGAACGAGAACGCGGTCGCCCCGGTTCGCCGTCGCCGTGAGGCGGCGCGCCCTGGGACGGGGGGCGGATCAGGTCGATCTTTCGACAATGTAGCAGTTCGCCTAAAGTTCGGCCGCCGCGAGGAGGCGGTCCCCCCGTGCACGGACGACGCATTTCGATTCTCCGCCGACTGCCGATCGCCCTTTGCGGCGGCGCCCTCTGCGGGGCGACGCTGGGCTGCAACCCGTTCGCCACGCGGTTGCCCACCCCCGGCCCCCTGCCGCCGACGTACATTGAGGGACCGAGCCAGGAGCGCTTCGACCCCTACGCGGACGAAGACATGGGCCCGGAAACCTTCACCCGCCCGACGGACTTCCAGACCGGCCGTGACGAGACCCGCACCCTGCTGGAGAACCGCCGGGCGCCCGCCCCGCCGGCCGGGCAGGGGCCGCTCGAACCGTTCCCGGGAACCGGCGGACTGTATCCGAACGTCGTCGAGTAGCGGCGTCGCCGTCCTCGCGGCGCTCTGCTTCTGGGGCCTCTCCGGTCCGCACGCGGCGACCGCCGACGACCTCCCCCCCCGCCTGACCACCCCGCAGAGCGTCGCCGCCGCGGAGGCCGGGGAACGCTGGCTCGCCCTGCGGCAGCGGCCAGACGGGTCGGTCGGCTCCGGCCGGCGGTTCCGGCGGAACGTCGGGGTGACGGCCCTGTGCGGCCTCGCCTGGGCCAGCGGCGGCAGCGTGCCCACCGGCGGCCCCCACGCCGACAACGCCGCCGCGGCCGCCCGCTTCCTGCTCGACTCGCAACAACCGGACGGCCTGTTCTTCGCCGCGGACTCCCCGGACACCCCGCCCGACGGCTCCATGTACGGCCACGGGTTCGCCACGCTGTACCTCTGCGAGATCCTCGGCGAACTGACCGAACCGCGGTTCGATCCCGACGCCGCTCGGGCCGCCCTGGTCCGGGCGGTGCGTCGCATCACCGACAGCCAGAACGCCGCCGGCGGCTGGCGCTACGTGCCGACCTCTGCCGACGCGGACATCAGCGTGACGGTCTGCCAGATCGCCGCCCTCCGCAGCGCCCGGGACGCCGGCCTCGACGTGCCCGACGGCGTGGTGCCCGCGGCGATCGCCTACGTGCGGAGCTGTCGGAACCCCGCGGACGGCGGCTTCTTCTATCAGGCCGACCGCCGCGAGGGCAGTCGCTTCGCCCGCAGCGCCGCCGCCGTCAGCGCCCTGCGGACCGCCGGCCTGGACGACCCCGCCGTCGAGGCGGAGATCGCCGCCGGGCTCCGCTACCTCCTCGCCCAGCGCCCCGGCCGCGGCGGCGGGGCCTACCCGCACTACGGCCGCTTCTACGCCACCCGGGCCGCCTGGCAGGCCGGCGGAGAGACCTGGGCCGCCTGGTTCCCCCCGATGCGGGACGAACTGGTCCGCACGGCGATCCCCGACGCCCCCGGCGTCTTCTGGCGGGACGGCCTGATTAACGACGAATACGCCACGGCGATGTCCGTCCTCGCCCTCCGCGTCCCGGCCCGCCTTCTGCCGATCTACCGGCGATGACCTCCCGCCCCCTGCCCCGCCGCACCGTCCTGCAAGGCGCCGCCGTCGCTTGCGGTTTCGCGGGGACGACGGCGGTCGGGGCGACGCGGGCCGAATCGGTGGCAATCCGGCTCGCCGACGGCAGCGAAGCGACGGGGAGCCGATTGTGGGCCGAGGGCGCGACGCTCCGGCTCGACGACCGCCCCCTGCCTTGGGGCGACGTGTTGAACGCGACCGTCGCCGGCCCCGTCGCCGGCGATGCGGAGCCCTCCGGCGACCGCGGCTGGGTCGAACTGACCGGCGGCGACCGGCTGATCGGCACGCCGACGACCTTCGACGGCGACGCGATCGGCCTCGAACGACCGGACGGGACGACGCTCTCCCTGCCCGCCGACCGCGTGCGGGGCATGCGGTTCCCCGGCGCCGGCGCCGACGTCGGGCCGCTGACGAAACCGCACCGGCTCGCCCTGCTCCGCGACCGCGGGGCGGACGATCTGGCGCTGCGGTCGGCCGGCGGACGCGTCGGGGGCGAACTGCTCGGCTTCGACGAATCGGCCGTGCGGCTGCTGACCGCCGCCGGGGAGATCGCCCTACCGCGGGCCGACCTCGCCGGCCTCGCCCTCACCCCGGACCTGCAAACGCCGCCGGAGACGCCGGCCGCGTTCCTCTCCGTGCTGCTGGCGGACGGCTCCCACCTGACCGCCGCCGAACTGAGCTTCGACGAAACTGGCGGAACCGCGGTCACCGCGGCCGGGATCGAGGTCCCGCTCGCCGCCGGCGCCGTCCGCGGGCTGTCGGCGTTCGCCCCGACCGTGCGGGACGCCGGCGAACCAAGCGTGACGTTCGCCGCCGGCCCCGCCGGAAACCCGCCGCCGGTCCGCAATCGCACCGTCACCGGCCGCCGGGCCGTCGCCGCCGGCCGTCCCCGGCCCCGCGGCTGGGGCGTGTGGTCCGGCACGACGCTGACGGTCCCCGTGCCCCCCGGGGCGACGGCGTTCGACGTGAACCTCGCCCTCGCCGCCGCCGCCGGCGAATTAGCGGAGGCCGACGCACAGATCGCCGTCGACGATGCCGTGCAATGGGAGCGCTCCGGCCTGCGGGCGGGGGATCTCGTCCCGATCCGCGTCGACGTGACGAACGCGATCAATGTCTCACTGACGGTCCTCCCCGGCACGCTGGGCGGGGTGCAGGACGAAGCGTTCTGGATCGCCCCGCGTTTTATCATTCCAGCGCCGTAGTGCGGAGGCCCCGCGGGGCCTCCGCGTGACACGTTTATTGCTCCGGCGCCACCGGGTCGCGGAGCAACGCGTACCGCAGCACGTTGATCCCGATCTTCAATGCGTCTTCGGGAATGTAGCCCGCACAGGCGACAGTCGTTTGCCGTTCGAGGGCGCAACTGATGTCGTATTTACTGTAAATCACCGCGAGCCGGCCGTTCACCGTCACGCCCTCCAGGAACGGTTCCCCGACGACGACGTCCGCCTCCAGCGCCCCGGCCCCGACGGCGGCGGGCGCCCGGCGGCGGACGCGGGAGAGGTCGAAGCCGATCTGCTCCGAGAACAATTCGTGGTCTGCCGGGATGCGGGTCAGCGGGGACTCGGGGAAGAGTTCCCCCATCAAATCCCGCATCGCCCGGTCGAACGGTTCCGAGCCGCAACAGGCGTCGGAGAACAGGACGCCGCCGTTCTCCAGATAGGTCTTCAACCGCTCCCGCTCCGCCTGTCCCAGCGAAAACGCTCCGCGGCCGTGCATATAGAGCACGGGATAACGGAACACGTTCGTATCGCCCGGCGGCAGCGACTTCACCTTCGTGCTGGCCGCGACGCCGGCGGTGCGGTTGAGGGCCAACAACAGGTTCCGCAACGCCCGGGGGGCGGCGTCCCACTCGCCCTCGTGCCGCAGTTTGGCGACCTGCAACAGTCCGCGTTCCACCGCGTCCCGGGCCCCCTGCTCGGCGATCGGGTCCTTCGCCTCCAATTTATCCGGCGGCTCCCGGCCGGTGGCGTAGGCGAGGATATTGACCCCCACGTTCACCTTCTGGGTAATCTGCGTGAGCAACTGCGGGTCGCGGTCCGGCAGGTCGTACGGCGTCCACAAATCCCAATAACAACTCAGGTCCACCGGGCTGAACATGATCGGCGTGCGACAGCCGAGGTCCGCCCCGTACAGCTCCACCACGTCCGCATCCAGGAGGTATTCGCTGCGAAACACGGGGTGCTCCGCGGTGAGGCGCTCTAATTTCGGGGCGTCCTCCGGGTACATCTGCGCGACGAGCCGTTCAAAACCAGCGCGGAAATCCCCGCCGTCGCAGGTCTCCACGCCGAGCAGGAACCCGCCGGCGTCGATATAGTCCCGGAGGAATTTCACCTCCGCGGGGCTGAGGCGGGGGGCGTCCCGGCCGGTCATCAGCGTCACCGGCCCCTGCAACGCCCCGGCGAGGTCCCCGGCGACGACCGCCTTTTCCAGGTCGAGCACCTGCCAGGTGACCAGTTTCGGCCACTTGGGCAAACCGCTGACGTGAAAGGTGAGATTGCGGGCGTCGGCGGGGTGCGTCTGCCACGCCTCGTCCCCGGCCCGGTCGTCGCCGTATTTCAATTTATTCATCAGGACCGGGCTGAGCCCCTTCGACAGAAATAGCAGGGAGAAGGCGGTCCCGACGATCTCGTTCGACTCCCCGAACCCGTTGCCGACCCAGCCGCCGGTGCGGGGGTTTTGATTGCGGAGCAGCCACGCGGCGCCCTCGCGGTACCAGTCGTGCTCCCCGAAGAACCGCCGGCCCGCCAGGCGCCCGGCCCGCTCCAGGCCGTAGAGGTAATACAGCGTGTGGGAGTTATATTGCGGATTGCGGGAGACGGCGAAGTAACGGGTCAGCCAGTTGGCGGCGGCCTCGACGGACTGCTCCAGTTCCTGCTCCGCGGCGTTTTCGGAGCAGCAGTCCGGGGTGCCGTCGGGGTTGAGTTCGTCCTCCCGCAGCATCGACTTCAAGATGCTCACCGTGGCGATGCCGGCGACGGTCATCGAGCCCCGGGCCCCACCGCCGGACAGGCCGTAGGTGTAGCCGCCGTCGCGGTTCTGGGCGTTCGCGCCGACCCAATAATTGGC
This sequence comes from Alienimonas sp. DA493, assembly GCF_043951915.1. Taxonomy (NCBI): domain Bacteria; kingdom Pseudomonadati; phylum Planctomycetota; class Planctomycetia; order Planctomycetales; family Planctomycetaceae; genus Alienimonas; species Alienimonas sp. DA493. Next base: position 10,146 of record NZ_JBINJD010000135.1, read on the forward strand.
GATATCCTCCCAGGTCCGCCGTTGGACGGGGACGCCGGCGTAGGCGGCGTCGCGCAGGCCGAGGACGGCGTATTGGCTGTTGGAGCGGTCGGCGCCGCCGCCCATACTCGGGAGGCCGTAGCCCCAGCCGCCGCGGTTGCGGCCGTCCTTCACCCGGCCGTTCTCCAGCGCCCGGGTGAGGGCCGTCATGCGGACGCTGTCCTGCCGGGGCTCCTTGGCGGCGGCGAAGGCCATCAGGGCCAGCGAAGTGTCGTAGGTCCCGCCGCCGACGATCTCGCCGATCGGCAGCCCGCGGAGGTACTTCAGCCCCGCGGCGACGGGGGGGGAGTCGACCGGTTCCCCGCTGTTCAGCAGGGCCAGCACGCACAGGGCCGTGGAGCCGGGGACGTGGCTGACGCCCGGCGAATCCCAGGAGCCGTCCCGCCGTTGCAGCTTGGCGAGGGCGGCGACGCCGCGGTCGATCGACCGCTTCACCTCCGCGCTGGAGAGGTCCTGGGCGGCCGCGGACGGGGCGACCGCGGGCGCCGAGAGCGCGGCGACCGCGAGGCCGGCGATCAGCGGCAGACGGATGCGTGGGGGGGGCGACAATCGCATCGGGGAGCGTCCTTGGGGCGGGGGGCGTATCATCCGTCGCCCCCGCTTCGCCGCCCAGCCCGGTTTCTTCGCAAGAAACGCGGCCGATCGACGAATCGCCCCCGCCCCGAACGCCCCAAGCGACGTCCGCCCCCGTGTCCGATCAGCGCGACTTCGACGAGTTCCTCACCAAGTTCAAATCGCACTACGGCCTGGTGCGGGAGGAACTGCACAAGGTGGTCATCGGGCAGGACGAGGTGATCGAGCAGCTCCTCGCCGCGGTGTTCACCGGCGGGCACTGCCTGCTCGTCGGCGTGCCGGGGCTGGCGAAAACGCTGCTGGTCTCCACGCTGGCCCGCGTGCTGGACGTGAACTTCAAGCGGATCCAGTTCACTCCGGACCTGATGCCCTCGGACATCACCGGCACCAACGTGCTGGACGAGGACGAGCACGGCCGGCGGGAGTTCCGCTTCGTGCACGGCCCGGTGTTCACGAACGTCCTGCTGGCGGACGAGATCAACCGGACGCCGCCGAAGACCCAGGCGGCGCTGCTCCAGGCGATGCAGGAAAAGGAGGTCTCCGCCGGCCAGACGACCTACGACCTGCCGGACCCGTTCTTCGTCATCGCCACCCAGAACCCGATCGAGCAGGAGGGCACCTACCCGCTGCCCGAGGCCCAGCTGGACCGGTTCATGTTCAACGTGAAGGTGGACTACCCGAGCCTGGACGAGGAGGAACGCATCCTCGCCGCGACGACCGGCGGGGTGAAGGAGGAGGTGCGGAAGGTGCTCAGCGCCAAGTCGATCGTCTACCTGCAAAAGCAGATCTCCCAGATCGAGGCCACGCCCCGCACGATCCAGTACGTCACCCGGCTGGTGCGGGCCACGCGGCCGGGGGACGACCGCAGCCCGGGCTTCGTCAAGGACCTGGTGGACTGGGGCGCCGGCCCGCGGGCGGGGCAGTACCTCATCCAGGGCGGGAAGGCGATCGCGGCGATGGACGGCCGGCCGAGCGTCACGCTGGACGACGTCCGCCGCGTCGCCGTGCCGGTGCTGCGGCACCGCCTGAGCACGAACTTCCAGGCCCAGGCCGAGGGCGTGGACAGCGTGAGCGTGGTCGAACGCCTCGTCGCCGAGGTGCCGGAGCCGGAGATCGCGAAGTACGAGTGACGGTTCGCCGGTCTTTTGAAGAGAGCGGCTAACGGGGCCGTCCGCGGCGGTTGGCGGGCAGCACCAGCAGGCTGACCTGCTTCTTCGTCCCGTCGCCGCCGCGGAGCACGCCGACGGGGGAGGGCGGGGCGGCGCCGGCCGGCCGCAGGGCGTTCAGCCGGGCCGCCGGGCCGCCGCCGACCACCGCCACCAGCGGGGGTTCCGGCTTGGCCAGCGCCGTGTTGAGGGAATCGACCGCCCGGGGCTGGTTGGGATCGTAGGTGAAGACCCGGCGGGTAGGGTCCGCGGCGGAGAACAGAAATTTCGCCGCCTGCTGGTCGGCCGGCTCGGCGAGCACGAAGACCTCCGGCTCCGGCCGCTCCGCCAGAGCGGCGACGAGTTGCAGCGTGCCGCGGCCGGCGGAGGCGCTCGTCCCCCGGACCGACCACCTCAAGCCGGTCAGGGCGAGCAGCACCACGGCCATGATCAGCAGGCGCCGCTCCCGCACGTTGCGCGGCCAACGGAAGGCGGCGACCTCCCACAGCCCCCACAAGCCGAGGGCGGCGACGAAGGTCAGCGCCGCCCGCAGGCCGGTCCGGGCGGGGTCGTCCGTCCAGACCCAGCCGCCCAGCAGCACGAGGACCGGCAGGATCGCCAGCGCCGCCACCCCCCGGGCGCTGACCGCCGGCCGGCAGGCGCCCTCCAGCCCCACCGCCGCCGCGACCGTCGCGGCGATCAGCGCCGACAGCGCCCCCATGTCCGAGCCCCGGACCTCAAGCCCCGCGGTCCAGACCGCGGCGGCCGATACGGCCGCCGCGCCGGTCAGCCCCAGCACGACGCGGCGGGCCGCGGGTGCCATCCAGCGTCGGCCGGCGAGCGCCGCCGCCAGCCCCGCCGCGGCGAGCCCCGCTAACAACCAGACGCCCTCCGCGACCAGCCCGGACGCCTCCCACGCCGCCGACGGCCCGAAGGCCAGCGCCGGCGTACCGACCACGGCCGCCCCGGCGGCGAACAGCCCCGCCCGGGCGAACGCGCCGGACCAGCGATCCGTCCCGCCGGACCGCCCCGCCCGCGCGGGGCTCTCCGGCCTGCGGTCCGGCGCCTTGGGGTCCTCCTTCGCGTCGTCCTTCGGAGCGGGAAGGAACGAGAGGAGCAGGTCCGCGGCGACGACCGCCGCGGGCGGGAGCGCCGCCCACCAGCCCGCCGCCAATACCCCGGCCCCGGCGGAGGCCCCGCCCAAGGCGGCGACGGCGTGGCTCCCCCGCTTGCCGGCCCGCACCCACAACCAAGCGGCGATCGCCGCGAGTGCCGCCCCGGCGACCGTCG
>NZ_JBINJD010000136.1:0-13177 GCF_043951915.1 Alienimonas sp. DA493
GCCGGTACGGGTCGCCCGCCCCGCGGGGCGCACGCGGGAGGAGCCGTTTTTTGTTGGATCGGCGCACCGATTCCGGTGCGACGCCCTGCTTGTGTGTCGGGCTATCTTCACACCGTCTTCGCATTCTCTTCAACAGCGGTTCCCGCTTTGTGGCGGGGGGTCGCCCCCGGGGGATCGCCCGAAAGCCCGCTCGGCGTCGTCACCTGACGGTTCCCGCCCCGTCCCCGCACGGCCGCGAAGTTCGGCGGCGGCGGGCGACGAAGCGGGCGACGAAGCGGGCGACGAAGCGGGCGACGAAGCGGTCGGCAGGCCGGAGGGCGGGGCGATAGGATGTCGCCCCGCCCGTCCTTCGTCCGCTCCCCGCGCCCGCGACCGGTTCCCGCTCGACCGGCCCCCCGTGACTTCCGCCGCGTCCCCCTCCCCGCCTCGGTCCGAGCGTCCCGTGCGGGCCGCGTTTCCGGACCCGGTGCGGCCGGAGGACCCCGCCGCCGTGCGGGCGGCCCGGCGGAATCGCACACGGCGGCTGATCTTCGCCGGGGCCGTGGGCGTGGGGGTGCGGCTGGTGGTGATCGTCGCGGAGTTCGCGGCCTACCTGTTCTGCGGCGCCGATGTGCTGCTGGTCGACGCGGTCGCCAGCCTCGCGGACGTGGCGGCCAGCCTCGCCCTGCTGGCCGCGGTGAAGTACGCGGAGCGCCCGCCGGACGACGATCACCCCTTCGGCCACGGCCGGTTCGAACCGCTCGCCGGGCTGCAACTGGGCGTGCTCATCGTGCTGCTGGGCGCCGCGCTGGGCGGGCGGGCCGTGTGGGACGCGGCCCGGGAGGACGTGGCCCTGAACCTGCCGCTGTGGGCGGCGGCGGTCCCGCTGGCGGCGGCCGTGCTGCTGGAGATCACCGGCCGAGTGGTGAAGAACGTCGGCCGGCGGGAGCACAGTTCGGCGCTGATCGCCGAGGCGTACCACTACCGCATCGACGCCGGCACCAGCCTGATCGCCGCGGTCGGCCTGGCCGCGGCGGCGACGGCTCCGGCGTGGGGCGGCCTGATCGACCGCGGCGGGGCGGCCCTGCTGGCGACGCTGATGATCGCGCTCGGCTCCGCCGCCGTCTGGGAGAACCTGCATCAACTCGTGGACGGCGTGCCGGACGACGCCCGGTTCGAGCTCGTCCGCGAAGCCGCCGCCGCCGTGGAGGGGGTTTTAGAGGTGGAGAAGGTCCGCATCCAGCACGCCGGCCCGGACGCCCACGTGGACATCGACGTGGAGGTGAACCCGCACGAGACCGTCTGCGAGGCCCACCGCACCGCCCAGCACGTGCGGGCCGCGGTGCAGTCCGCCTGGCCCAGCGTGCGGGAGGTGGTCGTGCACGTGGAGCCGTACTACGAGGGCGATCATTAAAAACGGGCGCCCGCCGGGGGCGGTCCGCCGGGCGGGCGACGACCGGCACGCCGTCGTTGGACAACGCGCTCTCGCGTCGTCCAGAGTGTCCGTCCCGCCTTCCCCCGCCCTTCCCGGGTCCCGCCTGCATGTCGACCTTCCGCCCCGCCCCGGGTCCGTCCCGCCGCCGCGGCTTCACGCTGATCGAACTGCTGGTGGTGATCGCCGTCATCGCGATCCTCGTGTCGCTGCTGCTGCCCGCCGTGCAGCAGGCCCGGGAGGCCGCCCGCCGGACGGCCTGTTTGAACAACCTCAAACAGATCGGGCTGGCGATGCACAACTACGAGTCGACCCTCAAGACGTTCCCGTCCGGCTACCTGTACGTGCCGGGCGACGTCGGCGCCCCGGGAGGCGTGGGCAACGTCCGCGGCTACGGGTGGGGCGCCCTGCTGTTGCCGTACCTCGACCTGCCGACCGTCCACTCGGAGATCGACTTCAATCTCCCGATCTACGACCCGGCGAACGCCGCGATCCGCACCCGCCATCTGCCGGTGTTTCTCTGCCCGACGGACGCGGTCTCCGACGGCGGCTACGTGGTGATGGGCGAGGGCGAGGCGACCGAACCGCAGATCTCCACCGGCGAGGTCGAGGCCTACGCGATGGCCAGCTTCGTCGCCTGCTTCGGCCCGCCGGACCTGGACGAGAACCAGGAGCAGCGGGACGGGATGTTCAGCCGCAACAGCGCCACCCGCATCGCCGAGGTCCGCGACGGGCTCTCCAACACGCTGATGGTCGGCGAACGCAACAACGGCCCTTTCCGCGGCGGGGCCGAGCACGGCGTGCACTTCGAATACGAAACGAACTGGATCGGCGGCGTCCGCGAAATCACCGAGGCCAGCGACGACCACGGCCACATGATCCTGTTCCAGACCGGCCACACGCCCAACAGCGATCAGAGCGACGACCGCGACGTCTCCGCCCCGCACGTCGGCTTCGCCCAGTTCCTGCTGGGCGACGGCTCGGTGCACACCATCGGGGAGTCGATCGACTTCGAGATTTACAACGGCCTGGGCACCCGGGCCGGCAACGAGGTGCTGGAAGAGTGGTGAGCGGCGGCGTCGCGATCGGAGGTGCCGCGGTCCGGCCGGGTTTCTAAACTGCCCCGCCCCCGTTCCCGAACCGCCGCCCTGCCGATGCTCCGTTCGTCCGCTCTTGCCGCCGCGCTCGCCGCGACGTTCCCGGCCCTCCTCGCCGCCCCGGCCGCCGCGGACGTGCTGGAACTCCGCGGCGGGCAGAGCGTGACCGGAGAGATTTTGAAGGAGGACGGCGACGCCCTGTACGTCGATCTGGGCGTGGACGTGGTCCGCATCCCCAAGGACCGCGTGCTCTCCCGCCGGGCGGAGTCCGAAACCGACGCCGTCGACAACGTGACCGACCGCGGCGTCTACAAGACCGCCGATCTGCCCGGCGGCAGCGTCAAACAACTCGCCGACAAATACGGCGAGGGCGTGGTGTTGATCCAGACCCCCGGCGGGCTGGGCAGCGGGTTCATCATCAACGAGGACGGCCTCGCGGTGACGAACTATCACGTCGTCGAAAAAGAGACTCGCCTCGCCGCCACGCTTTACATTAAAGAGGGCGAGTCCCTGCGGCGCCGGCGGGTGCGGGACGTGGAGCTGGTCGCGCTCAACCCGTTTCTGGACCTGGCGCTGGTCCGCATTCCCAAGCCGGAGGGGGTGACCTTCAAGCCGGTGTTCCTCAGCGAGGAGGCGGACTACCGCGAGGGCGATACGGTGTTCGCCATCGGCAATCCGCTGGGGCTGGAACGCAGCGTGAGCCAGGGCATCGTCTCCAACCGCCACCGCAACTTCGAGGGGCTGACGTATATCCAGACCACCGCCCAGATTAATCCCGGCAACAGCGGCGGCCCGCTGTTCAACGACCGGGGCGAGGTGATCGGGGTGACCAATATGAAACTGACCTTCGGAGAAGGGTTGGGCTTCGCGATTCCCGTCACCTTCGTGAAGTCCTTTTTGGACGAGTGGGAGGCGTTCGCTTACGACCGCAACAACGCCAACAGCGGCTACCGCTATCTGGAGGCGCCCTCCCGCCGGAACCCGAACCCGCCGCCGGCCCCGGGGGAGTGAGCGCCGCGGCGGAGGGACGCGGCGGGAGCGGCCCGCCGGCCCGACCCTGACGGCACAACCGGGCGGCCGACGGCCGGATCGCCTTTGCAGACAGGGCGGTCGGTTGACGGTGGAAGGCGTCGGTTCAAGAATCGCCGACCTTCTTCGCGGCGTCCGCGACGGCCCCGCCGGCCGCGTCCGCCCGTTTTCCCCTTCGTCCCGACAGCGTCTCCGATATGAGCGGCCCGATCGTCCGCACCGGCTCCAACAGTAAGCTGCGTGAGGGCTGGGATCGCATCTTCGGCGACGGCGCCGACGCGGCCCCCGCCAAGTCCAAGGCGAAGCCCAAGAAGAAAGCCGCCGGCAAGGCCGCGGCCAAGAAGTCCGCCGGAACCAAGAAGGCGGCCGCCAAGAAGACCGCCGACGCGGCCCCCAAAGCCGTCGCCAAAAAGACCCCCGCCAAAAAGGCCGCCGCCCCCGCCAAGAAGGCGACCAAGAAGACCCCGGCGAAAAAAGCGGCCGCCGGCACGACCGCCAAGGCGGCCGTGAAGAAGAAGGGCCCCGCAAAGAAGGCCGGCAAGAAAAAGTCGGCCTGACCGTCCCCCCCGCCCGGGGTTTGCTGCGTGTGGAGCGTGCCGCGATGAAAGCCGTCGTCGCGGGCGCGCTGCTGTTTGCGGCGTTCATTGCCTATTCGCTCGTGCAAAGCCCCGTGCCGGGCGTGAACGAGCCGCAGTACCTCGGCAAGGCGCTGCACCTGGTCGACCCGAGCTTCTGCCCCGGCGACTTCTTCCTCGATTCCTCCGATCCGCACGGAGTGTTCGGGCTGCTGTGCGGTCCCGTGGCGGGGCAATTCGGCCTGCCCGCCGCGGCCCTGTTCGGCCGGGCGACGGGGCTGGCCCTGCTGGCCTGCGGCTGGACCCTGCTGGCCCGCCGGGTGATCGGCTCCGTCTGGGCGGCGCCGCTGAGCGGGGCGGCGTTTCTCGCGGCGGCGGCGGCGGGCAACCTCTCCGGCGAGTGGCTCGTCGGCGGGGCCGAGGGCAAGGTCTTCTCGTACGGCTTTCTGCTGCTGGCCCTGGCCTGGGGGCTGGATCGCCGCTGGCTGCTCGCGGGCGCGGCGGGCGGGGCGGCGGCGTCGTTTCACCCCGTCGTCGGCGTGTGGGGCGCCGCCTGCGGGGTCTTCGCCGCGGCGACGCTCGCCGGCCTGCGGCGCTGGCGGGGGGAACCGTTTGAACGGCCGACGGCTCGCACCGCGACGGGCGCCGCGGGGCTGTTCCTCCTCGCCGCCGCCCCCGGGCTGTGGTTCGCGCTGGGGGCGCTGGAGGCCGAGCCGGGCGTGGACGTCGGCCGGGCGAACTTTTTGCAGGTGTATCTCCGGCTGCCGCATCACCTCGACCCGATGACGTTCCGCACACCGGCGTGGGTCGGGTTCTTTCACCTGACGCTCGCCTGGGTCCTGCTGCGGCGCTGGGGACGACGGACCGCGGAGGAGCCGGCGTTCGCCCTGGTCGTGCTGGGGAGCCTGCTGCTGGCCTACGTCGGCGTGCTGATCGGGCTGCGGTCCGGCGAACCGCACGAGGCGGCCTACCCCTACCTGCGGGCCTTCCTGCTGAAGTTCTACCCGTTCCGCCTGGCGGACGTGCTGGTCCCGCTGGCGGCGTCCCTGGCCCTGGCGGGGTGCGCGATCCGGGGGGCGACCACGCCGCCGCGGATCGTCGCCGCGGCCGGGCTGGGGGTCGGGCTGTTCGCCCTCGGTCTGTGGATTCCCTTCTACGACCGCAATCCCGCCGGGCTGAGCGACGCCGACGCCGCCGCGTGGCGATCGATGTGCGGCTGGATCGATGAGAACCTGCCGGCGGACGCGATCGTCGTCACGCCGACCCGCAACCACGCCTTCAAGTGGTACGCGCGGCGGGCGGAGTACGTCTGCTTCAAGGACTGCCCACAGGACCCCGCGGGGATTCACGAATGGAACCGGCGGCTGCGGCTCGTGCGGGACTGGGCCCGCCTGCGGTGGGGCGACGACGCGACGCCCGGCTTCGACCGCCCGGAGCTGGGCGAACTGGGCGTGGCCACGGGTGCGGGCTACCTGCTGACCGGCACGCTGGAGCCGATCGACGTCCCGCCGACGCACGTCGCCGGCCCCTGGCGGCTCTACGCCCTGCGGCCGGACGCGGAGCGGCGACGCGATTCAACGCCCGCCGAATAAACCGACCCGACGCGTCAGCGAGGGCCGCGGGTCGGGGCCTCCCTCATCGCCCTCGCTGACGCTTCGGGTGGGTGTCGAAGCGGCTGCGAACAGAGCGGACGGCCATGAAAAAACGACCGCCCCCGATTCCGGAGGCGGTCGCGTCGGTCACTTGAAATCGGCTCTGCGAGCCGGGCTCAGGCTCAGTTGTTGGCGTCCGGCACCGGGACGAGCGGCTGACCGGTGGGCGGGAGCGGGTCGCAACCCTCGGCCGGCAGTTCCTTCTTCTCTTTGATCCGCTTGCCAAACGTCTCGCCGTTGCAGCTCTTCTCGCTCTCGATGCTCTCCAAGGCCTTGGTGAAGGCTTCCTGGTCCTTCTCGTTCTCCTTGACGACCTTCGCCAGGGCGGCCCCGTAGGGGTTCCGGATCTTCTTGTCCTTGGGCTGCGTCTTCTCGTGACAGATGTCGCAGCGGCCCTTTTTGATCGCGTCCTTGCCGAGGACGTCCTCGTACTTCTGGGCGAAGAACTTGAGGTGCTGGGGGCGGGCCTGAGCCTCGTCGGCGCCGTTGGGGGCCGGGGCGAGCAGCAGGCCGGCGGCGAGGGCGGCGAAAGCGACGCCGCCGATCAGACGGCGGGCGGGGCGAGCGGTGATCATGGGCGACGGTTACAGGTTTCGAGGAGGGTCCGGAGCGGCCGGGGAACGGGCCGCGGATGGATTCGGGGCCGCGGGGAGGCGGAAACGACCTGCCGGACGCCCGGGGCCGTGTCCGCGTCGCGGGGACACGGTTCGGTCGGACAAGTACAGCACGCCGCGTACCGGCCGGGCCGGCCCCGTCAATTCACCCCGCAATCCCCGGCGGCGCCGGACACGGCAGGACGAACGGATCGGGAGGACTGATTAGATCGCCCGCCGGGACCGTGCGTCAACCGGCGTTCGGCCGGTTCCGCCGGCGCCACGGCCGCGACCACCGCCCCAAAAGGACCGGCACCCCACCGCATCGCCAGCGGAAACACCCCCGGCCGTTGTCAGATTCGTCCCCGAATCGCGGCGCGGCGTTGTCAGAACAACAACCAGACTGTGCCGTTTTGACTAAATCACGAAGTCCGTCGCCCGGCCGAGCACCCGATCGACGAGGTCCTCGGGCAGGTCCACGGAGAGCTGTTCCGGGGGCATCATGTCCGTCGGGTTGATGCCGCAGTACTGGCTCCACGGGCCGAGGTGCCGCCAGCGGCCGGCCCGCTTGGGCTCGCCGGGCAGCACCGGGGTGGTGCACCGGTTGCAGCCGATCGTGGCGTAACCCTGCTCGTGCAGGGGGTTGGTGGGGATCTCGTTGTCCTTGAGGTACGCCGCCAACTCCTCGTCGGACATCGTGACGAGCGGATTGATGCGGAGGGTGTTCGTCTCCGGGTCCGGCGAGAGCACCGGGGTGCGGCCGCGGGGGCCGCCGTCGCTGCGCCGCAGCGAGGAGATCATCGCGTCGTACTCCCCGGCGACGGCCAGCAGCGGGTCGCTCTTCCGCATCCGGCAGCACTCCGCCTGTCCCTCCGGGGTGAGGTAGAGCACGCCCAGCTGGTTGGTCTGCTCCTCCATCGTCAGTTCGGGCGTGAGCGTACGGATCGTCAGGCCGTACTCCTCCGCGATGCGGTCGCGGTGGGCGTAGGTCTCCGGGAACAGCACGCCGGTGTCGACGAACAGCACCGGGATGTCCAGATCCAACGTGCTGAGCATGTGGCAGACCGCGCAGCCGGTCTTTTGCATGGACGACAGCGCGGCGAGCCGGTCGCCGAAGTGCTCTTTCGCCCAGCGGATCAGGTCCCGGGGGTCGCTGTGCTCGAACTGGGCGTTGAGGTCGGCCAGGTCGGCCAGCGTCAGGCGGGCCACGGGCGGGCCTTTCGGAGGGGGGGGAGCGGGCGGGGATAATAGGCGCCTTGGCGGTCCGAGGTGAACCGCGACCCGCGAACCCCGCTCCCCCGCGCCCAAGCCGGACGCATGCGTCCGGCTTAGGAAGGGCTCTCTTCCCTCAGAACACGCTGAGCAACAACACCTGGCTGAGCCGGACCAGCCAGCTGCGTTCCTTCTCGGTCATCTCGCCGCGTTCCAGCACGCCCTCGGTGACGCTCTTCGTCTGGGCGAGGGTCACCCGCTGCATCGTGCCGAAGCGGCGGCCGGTCGGGTTGTCCGGGCTCTCCGCCCGTTCGAGCAGCAGGCTGGTAATCCGGTTCACGGCCCGGGCCTCGTCCAGGTCCGGCGGGGGGTTCTCCTCCCAAACGGGGGCCTCGGCGTCGTTCGCGGTCTCGATCGTCACCGCGAGGATCAGCGAGGCGACCCGGGCCGCCTTCTCCACGTTGAGGTTCTCCGGCGTGTCGGTGGGCCGGTGGTAGTCGCCGTGCTCGCCGGTGCTGAAGAAGAGGAACGGAATGTCGCGGTCGCGGAACGGGCCGTAGTCGCTGCGGGTGCCGATCAGGTCGATGCCCAGCCGGGCCGTCTCCAACCCCTCCGGCAGGCCGGCCCGGTCGAGGGCGCTTTTGAGCTGCGGGGCGTGCTCGCTGCCCATCACGAACACGGTGGGCAGGTCCAGGTCGCCGAGGCTGCGGCCGATCATGTCGGCGATGAAGACGGCCTTGAGCTGCCGCATCGTGGCGTCGTTCTGCCCGCCGGTCAGCACGGCCGGCGGGTGGGCGGCGAACCAGCGGGAGCCGAACAGCATCCGCTCTTCGAGGTCGAAGGCGACGAACAGCACGGTGCGACGGGGGCCGTCGCCCCGTTCGGCGTCGCCGGCGAGGCGTTCGGCGACCTCCATCAGCATCGCCGTGCCGCTGGCGTTGTCGTCGGCGCCGGGGTACAGCACCCCGCCCCGCACGCCGAGGTGGTCGTAGTGGGCGCCGATCATCACCACCTCGTCCTTCACCGCCGGATCGGAACCCGGCAGCAGAGCGGCGACGTTCCGCCCGAACGGCCCGCCGTCCGGGCCGACGATCGTCTGATAGAAGCTCTGCTCCGCCGGTTCGCCGTCGCCGCCAGGCGGCGCGTCCCCGGGGGACGCCTCGAACGCCGGCTTCAGTCCCAGCGAGCTGAAGTGCTCGACGAGGTACTCCGCGGCGGCGTCCGCCCGGCCGCCGGGGCGACCGCCGCGGGCCGGGTCGGCGAGGTACTCCACGTGCGGCCGCAGGTCGTCGGCCGTGATCCGCAGCGGGGCGACGACCGGTTCGGCCGTCTCGGCGGCGGCGTTCTCCCCCTGCCCCAACGCCGCGGCGGTGGGCAGCGCGAACACCCAGACGGCGACGGCGACCAGCCGCGCGCGAATCGGCGACGGACAGACGGAAACGGGGAGGAGCCGCATGGGAGACGCATCCGTGCGCAGGACCGGGAACGCCCCCACGTTCGCCTGCGGGCGGTCCGGCGGCAAGGGCCGGCGGGCGCGAAGGGGACGGCAGGCGCGATTTTTCTCCCGGGGAGCGTCGCCCCGCTCAAACGGACTGAACCGCATCGACCGGTCGGGCCGAAGAACCGTTCGCGGCCGCATCGCGGCCCCGGGCCGGCGGGCCGCTTCGCCGGCCGCGCCCGACCCGCTCAACACCGCCCCCCGCCGCCGCCATGAACCGCCGCGTGCTCTCCCTTCCCGCCAGCCGCCGCCCGCTGCGGTTGGCTGCGCTGGCCGCCCTGACGATCTGCTGCGCGTTCGCCGCCCCCGCCGACGCGAAGGCCAGCGGCAAAGGCCAGCCGACCGACTGGAACCGGTTCTACCACTACCCCTACGTCTACTACCCGCGGAACTTCGAAGCCCCGCAGGAGTACGACAGCCTGTACTACAAGTACCCCGTCGAGCGCCGGATTCCCGTCTACCGCACGGACTGGCACAACTTTTATCCGCGGAACCGTCCGTACCACAGCGGCCACCACTTCTACCTCGACGTGTTCTGAGCCGACCCCGGCCCGGCCGCCGGCCGCCGACTACGCCCCGCACGGATGCGGGGTTCCCACCCGCAAGGACGCGGGGCACGCCCGCCGATCCCCCTCCCCGGGGTTCGGCGGGCGTTTGTATGCGCAGTCGAGACGGCCGAGCGGGAAACCGATCGGGCGGGAGACGCCCGGGGCGTTCCGCGGCCGGACGTCACTCCGGCGGGATGCGGACGATCTTGTTGTCCCGCCCGCGATCTTCCACGGGGCCGACGGATTCGATGCGGCACCCGCGGACGCGTTCGTCCAGGACCAGCGTGGCCGACGTGAAGTTCTTCACGACCGAGTTCTTCAGCCCCTTCCGCCCGCCGCACCGCAGCCGGTTCGCGTCGGCCGGGAGCGGCCGGGTCGTCCCGTCGTGCAGCACGAACGTGCAGCGTTCGCCGCAGATCACGCCGAGGTTCGCCTGGGCCGTCGGGACGACGTCGTCCGCGGGGTTGAGGATCGTCACCTCGTAGAAGGCGTCCTCCGGCGTGTCGCCCCGCGTGAGGTTGAACACGGGGCGGTAGGCGACGTCGGCCCGGCAGTCCTTCACGACCGCGGCGCCCTCGTCGCCGGCGGTGACGTCGAAGGCGAAGTCCCCCGCCTCCAGAACGGCGACGTTTTCCAGCGTCACGTCGCCTTCGCTGTGGACCTGAACGCCACCGCGGAACCGCTCCACGGTGGTGTCGATCACCGTGACGTTCCGGTCGCCGCCGTACGTGCGGATGCCGTCCTCGACGAGCGGGATCATCTGCCCGCGCGGGATCGGCCGCGTCCCCCGGTACATCGCCTGGAAGTCGTAGTCGACGGCCCGGCCGACCCGCTCCCGGTAAATGTCGTCCGTCGGCCGCAGCGTTCCGCTGAACAGGCAGTCCTCGATGTGCACGCCGTCGGCGCCGTGCATGTGCACGCAGTGGCCGAACGACTGCATAAATATCCGGCACCCGATCAGCCGGGTGTTTCGGGCGCCCTCGATCGACATGAATCCGTGCTTGTTGAGCCGGCCGAAATTCGGGCCGCCCTTCCCGTAGTAGTCCGTGTAGCCGTAGGGGACGGATCCCTGAATGACGAAGGTGCAATCTCGGAACGTCGAGTCGTCGCCCCGCACCTCGAACTCGTTCTCCGCCACGCTGTACTCCGGGTAGGGCCGGTCGAGCACGTTGCGGAAATAGCCCCCCTCGAACGTGTTGCCGTCGCCGAACAGATGCCACGTGTCCGAGACGTGCGGTCGTTTTGACAGCGGGCTCTGCACGGAGACCGGCGTTTCGATGACGACGCCCCGCAGGTCGAAATGATTGTTGGACCCGGTGACGGCGAACACGTGCTGGTGACGGTCGATCGGCGGGTCGACGCCCTCGGCCCGGTAGACGCCCGGCTTCATGCGCACCTTCTGCCCGTCTTTCCGCAGGGCGGCTCGGAACTCCTCCAGGGTTTCAACGACCGTAAATCCATCCCGCACTTCGAACGTCTCCGTCGCGGCGGGCGGGGCGGGCGGTTCCGTCGTCCTCACCTGCATCGGCGGGTTGCCCGCCCGTTGCAGGCCGAGGTTCTTCGTCTCCCGCTCCGGTCCCGCAGCCGGCCCTCCTGCGACGTCCTGCCCCACGGCCGTCGGCGACGACGCGGCGATCGGCGGCAACAGCGCGACCGCCATGACGAGCAGCGCCCGATGAGCGCCCCGCGCGATCGCGATGCTCAACGCGTTCCGATTCGAACTCCTCATTAATAGATATTTCGTTTCTTCGTGGAGCACGATTGCCGCCCCGGAAAGCGGGATCGGCCCCACAGGATTCGGCCGCCGGCGGCCGGCCGCAACCGTTCCCCGCCCGGCCGCCGTTCGCGATTTCCCTTGGCCGGGGAAGCGGGAGAAACAGCGGCGGGCGCGTGCGGTTCCGGGTACGTTCGCCGTTCTCATGACCGACGTTCCGCCCGCCACGCCGCCGGACACCCCGGGCCCCCCCGCCGGGTCGGGGGCGCCGCCGACGGCGCCCGCGTCGGCGGACGGCACGGTCGGCCCCGGGGCGGCCACTCGGGACGGCGGCGCCCGCCCGCAGGCGAACCGGGACGCCGTCCCCGCCGGGCGGACGCTGGGCCGGTTCCGGATCGACGGCGTCCTCGGGTACGGCGGGATGGGAACGGTTTATAAAGCGTTCGACCCCACGCTGGAGCGGCACGTCGCCCTGAAGGTGCCCCGCTTCGACGCCGCGACCGACCCCGAGCTCCTCCGGCAGTTCCTGCGGGAGGCCCGGGCCGCCGCCGCCGTGCGGCACCCCCATCTGGTCGAGGTGTACGAGGCCGGCACGATCGAATCGCCCGACGAGCCCGGCCGTCAGTGTTATCTCGCCGGCGAGCTGTGCGACGGTCCCGACCTGGCGAAGTGGCTGGCGGACCACACCGAGCCGCTCGACCCGCCGTTCGCCGCGGCGCTGCTGATCCCGCTGGCGGAGGCCGTGCATCGCTGCCACCTCGCCGGAGTGATCCACCGGGACCTCAAGCCGGCGAACGTCCTGCTGGACGCCCCGGACCCGCACCTGTCCGACCCGGGGCTCTCCGGCACCGGCTTTCGCCCGGGCATTCTGCCGTTCGTCCCAAAGGTGTCGGACTTCGGCGTGGCCCGCGTGCTGGAGGAAAGCGCCGCGGCGACCCGCACCAGCCGGGCCGTCGGCACGCCGCTGTATATGGCGCCGGAGCAGGCCGCGGAGCGGCCCGACGAGATCGGCCCGAGAACGGACGTGTGGGCCCTGGGGGCGATGCTCTACGAACTGCTGACCGGCCGTCCGCCGTTCGACGCCCCCACGACGTTGGCGCTGCTCCGACAGATCGCCGAGGAGGACCCGCCGCCGCCCCGGCACCTGCGGCCGGGCCTTCCCGCGGGGCTGGACGCGATCTGCATGAAGTGCCTGCGGAAGCGGCCGGCAGACCGCTACGCCAGCGCGGCGGACCTCGCCGCGGACCTGTTCGCCTGGCGCGAGGGCCGGGCGGTGGCGGCCCGGCGGTTCTGCTGGCGGGACCGCCTCGCCACCTGGCTCCGCCGCCCGGAACGGGTCCGGGACGCCGGAGCGGTCGCCGTCTCCTGGAACGGCGTGCTGACGGTCGGGATCGGGTTGATGGCGATGGACGTCGGCCTGGGCTGGGAGACGCCGCTGCCGCCCAACGAGGAGATTCTGGGGGAGGCGATCATGATCTCCGTCATCCACGCCGCGTTGACCTTCGTCGCCTGGCGTCACCTGTGCGGCGACCGCTGGGCCTTCTGGATCGGCCTGAGCGCGGCGACGATCTGCTGGGTCGTGGTGATGAACGGGCTGTTTCTGGGCGGCGGCGGGGGATTCAGCATGTACCGCGACCTGCCGGTGGCGAAGTACCTGATGATGATCACGCTCACGAGCGCCTTCAGCGCCCAGTTGGCGGCCTTCCTGCTGGCCGTCCGCGCGCGATTGGCCCTGAAATAGTCGGCGTGGGCGGCGGACCCGCCCTTGACGACGCGCGCCCCGCGGACCTACCCCCCGCCGGTCCGTCGACTCCGCCGCCGCGCCCCCGGTCTCCGAACCGGGCGGGG
>NZ_JBINJD010000137.1:0-13121 GCF_043951915.1 Alienimonas sp. DA493
GTCCGCAACGCCCGGCACAGCGTCGGACCGTTGACGGTCCAGCCGCGATCGGCCGCTCCTACTTGACCCGCCGCACCCGGCTTTCGGAGACGCGACACAGGGCGGCGACCTCGCGGGCGCCCCGTCCGGAGTCGCACTCCCGCAGGACCTCGGCCCGGCGTTCCTTGGAAGAAACCGCGGCGGCGCCGACGGGCGGGAACGGGACGCCCGAAAGCGGGCGATCCCGCCGCCCACGCGCTGCGGCTAGCTGAAGAGCGCTGTAGGCAGACCAGCAGCGGAAAGAGGCGATAGCGAGGATGTTTGCGGGGCGGCAGCGACTTCAGAGGCGTTCACCCAGCTGCCGTAGGCGACGTAATCAACTCAAACCGACAACGGAGTGCCGTTCACTCGCTTCGAGACGGCCGGCGGCGTCACGTCGATCGCAGCCGGGGGCTGGGCCGATTCATTGGAGTAGTAGGCTCCGCGATCCTGTCTCAGGCCGCTGCCGTAGTAATAGCCGGCTTCGACTTCCCGTGTGTACTCTCCGCCCGGCTCCAAACCGTTCACGACGAGCCCCAAGACGTTCGCCCCGGAGCGATCCAACGTGTCCAGCGACTCCTTCAACTTACGACGGGTTCGCCGAGAAAGACGGGTGACGAGTACGACGCCGTCGGCCGACGAGGCGATTGCAGCCGGGTCCGACACGGCCAAGACCGGCGGGCTGTCCAAGATCACATAGTCGAACTTCTGGCGGAGGAGTTCGAGAAACTCCTCAAATCGGCCCGAGGAGAGCATCTCAGCCGGGTGGTCGGGGTGGCTCAAGCAGGGCAGCAGCAAGAGATTCTCGACGCTGGACTCCACCACGGCTTCCTCGATCCGGTCGGGGTCCGCGATCGCCTCGGCGACGCCGACGCCGTCAGCCGACAGGCCGAACAACTTCGCCACCCGCGGACGCCGGAGGTCCGCGTCGACCAGAATCGTCCGTTTGCCGCTGCGGGCCAATGAGATGGCGAGATTCGCCGCCAGCGTACTCTTACCGTCGCCCGGATCGGCGCTGGTCACTTGGATCACGTGCAGGCTGGACCGGCGGGAAAAGACCAGTCCCGTCCGCACCGCCCGGAACGACTCGGCCAAACGGCTCTTGGGGCGATGGACGGTGAGCAGCGAGGGGTCTAAAGACCCGCTGCCCTTGAGGCGTTTCAAGAGCGGTGCGGGAATCTGGGGAATATGACCGAGCACCGGAATAGCGAACTCCGCCCGCAACTCCTCCGGACTCTTAAAGCTGTGGTCCCCTTGCTCCAGCAGGTAGGCCAAACCGAAGGCGATCGCCAGCCCCATCACCCCGCCGAGGGACAGGCTGCGGACCAATTCAACGGGCGTCAGCGCCCCGGGGCCGGCCGGGACCAACTCGGCGACCCGCACGGTGTCGGCGTCCTTCATCAGGTCCAGTTGGGCGATCCGGTCGACGAGCGCCTTGTACATCGACGCATGCCGAGTCACGCGGTCCCGTAGTTCCCGGTCCGTCATCTCGGCGTCTCGCAAGGAGTCGGCTTTCGCCTTGGTGGCGTCGTACTCCTGGTTCAGACTTGCGATTTGCGCCTCCAACACGCCGGCCCGTTCCTGCCGCGCCTCGATGAATAAGTCTAAGAACGACTTGGATTCCCCCGCGGAGCCGTTCAGGCCAGCCCGTTCGGCCATCAGCGCACGGGCGGCCGCGTAGCGGTTCTCCAACCGCTTCCGCTCGGGATGATTCTCGCCGTAACGCTCCCGCGCCTCTTCAAGCTGGGACATCAGCTCGAAATGCTTTTCCTCGAACCGCAGGGCGGCGGCTTCCGGCGTCGTTGCGCCCTCGGCGGCTCTCTGCCGCGACAGCGACGCCATCTGAGCCAAGGCCTCACGGCGCCCCCCCTCCTCGAGGGCGGCGAGAATCGCGTTGATCTCGGCCGTCAATCCGGTCAGTTCCAGCCGCAGTTCATCCCGACGAGCGTCGATCTGCACCAGATCGGAGGTATAGGGATTGAGCGGCTGCCCGTCCGCCCCGCGGGACAGCGGCGAGGTCTTTTGGAATTCCCGGTAAGCGGCCTCGGCGGCCTCTAACTCCTTGCTCGTCTGATCGTTCGCTTTGGTGATCAGTTCGATCGCCTCCTGGGAGACGGACTGCTCGTTCTCTTTTACGCTGTCGATGAAGGTCGCCACGACCGCGTCGAGGACGGCCTGGGTTTCCTCCGGGCTCTTCCCCACGTAGCTGAGCCGGACGACGCTGGTGTCGTCGATGTGCTGCCCGCTCAGATTTTCGAGAATTGTCGGGACCGGGGACGAGCCGCCGCGGAACCGGGGCAGTTCCTTCAGCCCGTGAGCTTCGACCGCCCGGGCGATCATCGGCGGGGTTTGGAGGCGATGCAGATAGTCCTCAAAGATGTTCTTCCGGCCATCGGACGGAGCACGCCCGCTCTCGTCCACCTCGACGGGCAGCGACGCCTGCCGGTAGGAGATCGTGATCTCTGCGACGGACCGGTAAACCGGCTCCTGCTTTGTGAAGTGGTAGTACCCGCCGCCCAGCCCGGCGGCCAAACCCACCAACAGCAGGAACCACTTTCGACGCAACAGGCGTCCGAGCGGGGGACCGGTCGGCGCCCCGGACGCCCCAGGCGCGGGAGGCGCGGGGGCCGAGCCGCCAAGCGGAGAGGCGCCGGCCGCGTACCCCACGGGCGCGCCGTACGCCGGAGGAGCTTGCGCGTGACCGCCGAATCCGTTGGAATGGGCGGGCTCGGCAAATCTGGGCACGGACAGCCTCGGGAAGGTGCAAAAAGAGAGGGTACCGGCGGTCGAGCCGCGGTCGGCGGGGGGAGCCGCAGGGGCGGGTCCTAGGCGGACGGCAGGAGGCACACTTTACTGGCCGTCACAACCAGCCATCAAGACGCTGCCTCCGCCAAGATTCCGGAAGCCGAAAAAGGAAACGGTTTGACCCGGCACGTTTCCCCGGCGAGACGTTTCGTCAGGGTCGGCGACTCACGAACGCCTCCACCCCGCACGACCGTCAGTTCACGACCGTCAGTCGGCCGTCCGTCTCGGATTCCAGCCTCCGGAGCCGAGCAATCCCGCAGCCGGGCCCGATGTCCGGCCGGCTCAGCCAAGAGCAACCATTAGCAAGGGAGGCTCGGCAGCCGCGTCGAATGCCGCGCCGACGATCAAACGCCCCTCCCGTGGGAGCCGGGGCAGCCACATGCGGATGCGGGAGGAAGCCACCGCGTCACGCTTCGCTCGCACTGCCCGCCGATGACAGTTTGAGGCGCTGTCAGTCGCAACGATGTGGCGGGACTGGTTCCCGGGCGAGATAGGCCTTCCGCTGGGTTTGGGGCGTCCGCGGAGACTCGTTCGGCCGCGGTCGTCGTGCCTGATGCAGACGAGGGGGCGACGTCGGACGTAAGTCGTCACCGACCTCTTCTCCCCCCGTCGCGTCGAGCAGTCCGGCGAGCATGCGGGCGAACCGGGCGGTCAGGACCGACCGGTCGTAGTCCGCGGACAGCTCCCGAGCGGCGCGGCCCGCGGCCTCCGCCTGGTCGGGGGCGTCCGCGAGGTGAGCGATTCGGTCGGCGAGCCCGACGACGTCGTCGGGCTCGGCCACCCAGCCGACGCCGCGGCCGTGGACGGTTTGGGCGAGCTCGCATTCCCGGGGGGCGATCGCCACGCAGGCGGTGCCGGAGGCGAGGATGCCGTACAGCTTGCTGGGCATCATGTACGGAACCGCCCGCGGATCGATCGACACGATGTGCAGATCCGCCGCCGACAGGCTTTCGGCGAGTTTCTCCTTCGGTTCGTAGGGCAGGAACCGCACGTTCGGCAGGCCCGCGGCTCGCGTCTTCAGCGATTCCGCCAGCGAACCGGCCCCCACGAACAGAAATTGCACGTCGTCCCGGTCCCGCAGTCGGGCGGCGGCGTCGACCAGCGTCTCCAATCGCTGAGTCTGCCCCATGTTGCCGGAGTGCATCACGACGAACTTGTCCGCCAATCCGTGCCGTTCCCGGAAGGGATTGAACGGTCGGACCGGCCGCACGGCGTCGGTGCAGGTCCAGTTGGGAACGATCTCCACCCGATCCGGATCCACGCCGAACCGGACGAACGTGTCCCGCATGTCGCGGCTGAGCGTCACCACCTTGTCGGCGTGGAGGTAACTGCGTTTCAGGGCGGACGACAGCAGCCGCACGCTCCGCCAATCCGGCACGCGTTGGATGGCGAGGCCGAGTTCCGGGTGCACGTCCTGGGCGTAGATTACCAGCTTCGCCCGGTGACGAACCTTGAGGAGCACGCCGGCGAAGGCGAGCAGAAACGGGTCCGTCTCCACGACGACCACGTCCGCCCGGCGGCAGAACAGGGCGCGCAGCACCGCTCCGATCAGGAACGTCGTGAAGTTGACGGCCCGTCCCCGCAGCGTGCCCTTATTCCACCGCGTGTGCCACACGCGGTGGACCGTCACGCCGTGACGCGCCGTCGTCCCGAGCGATTTGCACCGGGCCCCGGAGGGATTCCAGTTCGGCCGTCCGCATACCACGGCGACCTCCGGCGCGAACGGCCGTTCGGGCGAGTCCGTCGCGGCGTCTCCCGCCCTCGCCGCGAGATCTTCGGTCAGTTCAGTGAGGAGTTGCCCCGTCGCCTCCGCGTCCGGCCAGTAACTCCTGTTTAAAAACAGAACCCGGGGCGGGCGTGACCGGTCGGTCATCGAATGTCGAAATTGGGGGACGATGCGGGTGGTTCGCGCGACGCACCGGCGGGTCGACGGGGTTCGCCCGACGACGAAGGGGGGACTGACAGCATGGGGGACGCTCGTAGGCGCGACTAGAACCTGACGGCCGGATTGAGCAAAAAGCGACCGAAACGAAGCTGACCCGCGGCCTCCGTCGTCGCGGGAACGGCCTGATCAGTCCACGATCGCGTTCGGCGAGTCAGTCGAGCGCCTCGACCTCGTAGTCCTCCAGCGACGCGCTGGCCCCCTGCTGCAGAAAGTCGACGGCGACCAACAGGCGCCGTTCGTTTTGCCGCTTCAGAACCGTGCCGACGAGGCCCTTGAACGGTCCGGTTTTCACCCGAACCGCGTCGCCGACCTCCAGCTTTTGCTCGCGCGTGACCTTCTCCCCGCTGCCCAGCAGGACGTCGATCTTCTTCAGGTCGTCCAGCAGTCCCGCGGGGTCGGGCACGTCGTTGACGCGGGAGACGCAGTTCGTGGTCATCGCCGCGTACTGCTCGTCCCCGCCGCCGAAGAGGAAGACGTAGTTGCTGAACAGCGGCACGTAGGCGGTTCGCACCCGGCCGGACGGCGACCGCTTGCGCTGCTCCATGACGGGGGCGAGGAACGGGACCTTCATTTGGTGCAGCTTGCGGCAGAGGTCCTTCTCGCGATTGGAGCGGGTGTAGACCAGCTTCCACCGCGGCGCCTCGTGATCGTCCGCCGGCGCCGGCTCCCGGCCGGGCGGATCGACCAGCAGGTCTTCGGGAAAACGGTCCGGCTCGCGAGCGAGAATCGGCATGGGGGAGCAACTCCAGCGGGCGGGAACAGCGCCGGGACGATCTCCCCGGCGACGACTGAGTCGTGATCTTTCTTGACCGGCCCGTCCTCGAAAGCAACTCCCGTCGTTCGGCAGGGACAAGTTGTCGCGGACTATAAAGGACGCTTTTCGCCCCACCAAACGGGGAACATTTATGCGACTGGGCGGACGCGGCCGGCTCTTTGCGAAAACTTGCCTAAGCGGACCAGTCGCTTCTTGAGGCTGGGGTCGTCCCCGGTATCTTCCGACCGGCCCGCCAGTCTCGGGTCCCCCGCCACCGGACGCTTGTCCCCCCGCCAAATGCTTCTCTCGCTGACGGTCCTGCTGGCCAGTTTGGCAATCACTCTGGCGGCGGTGCCCCCGATCCGACGGGCGGCGGTTGCTTGCGATCTTGTCGACCGACCAGACCAGCGTCGCAAATTGCACGGCCGCATCGTGCCGCTGGGGGGCGGACTGGCCGCTTACGTCGGTTGGCTGCTCCCGCTGGCTGCCGTCGCCCTGTGGGGCGGAGCCGGAAACTGGCTGAAGGCCGGCGACGGCATGATCCGGGGCAGCGAGACTGTCCCCGGCGAAACCCTGCGCTACGTCGGGCTCGCCGCGGCGACCGGCTGGCTCGTCGCCCTGGGTTTGTTCGACGATCGCAGCACGTTGCGCGGCCGTCAGAAGCTGGTCGGGCAGGTCTTCTCCGTCGGTCTGCTGATCCTGACCGGCACCCTGGTGGAGCGACTCACGCTGTTCGGCATGACGATCGAACTCGGGCTGCTGGCGGCCCCGTTCACGGCGTTCTTCCTGTTGGGGTCCATCAACGCCTTCAATCTGCTGGACGGCCTGGACGGGCTCGCGGGCATGATCGGGGTGATCCTGGGGACGGCGTTCTGCGGCATGGCGTTGCTGAACCCGGTGGGCGGACCGACGGCCCTCGTGAGCGCCGCCCTGGTCGGAGCCTTATTTGGGTTTTTGGCGTACAATCGCCCCCCGGCGACCGTATTCCTCGGCGACGCCGGCAGCCTGTGGGTCGGCTTGACGCTGGGGTTCGTGGCCATTCACAGCGGACCGGGTCGCGGCGGGGAATGGGAAGCCGGCGCCCTGGCTCTGACGGCCCCGATTGCGGTGTGGACGATCCCGATCTTCGACGTCCTGGTCGCGATCATCCGGCGCAAGCTGTCCGGCCGCAGCGTCTACTCCGCCGACCGCGGCCACCTGCACCACCGCCTGAAAATCAACCGGAGCCTGTCCGAATCGCGGGTGCTGTTGACGATCGGCGGCCTGTGCACCGCGACCGCCGCCGCAGCGGTCATTGGGGTCGCTCTGAATCAGGAGTGGATCGCCGCGGCCGGCGCCTTGCTGGTGCCGGCCACGATGGTCGCAACTCGGCTGTTCGGGTTTGAGGAGGTCGTCCTGCTCTCGAAACGCACCCGCGGGGCGGCTCGTTCGCTGGTTCCGAAGCGGGGGCCGGCGATCGTCAACGGCGGCCGCGAACGCCACTTCGGGCTGCCTGACGATCCGCAATGGAAACAACTCTGGGCGCAGTTGCTCGATCACCTCGACCGGTACGCGCCGGTCGCCGTCCGTCTGGAAGTCGACGCGACGGACCAGTGGGACCACTTCTTCGTCGAATGGAACCGGTCCGGTGAGCGGGTCGACGACCGCGACCTCCTCCGCATCGACGTCCCCCTGGGCGGGGGCCGGAAGCCGATCGGCCGGTTGCGGGCGCTCGCCGAACCGTCCGACGGGGCGGCGGTCGACCGGCTGATCGCGGTCACGGACACGCTCGTCTGGTTCGAACGCGAGGTCGTCGACCTGTTCCGGTCGGACCCTGTCGAACGAGCGGAAGCCCCCGCCGCCCCCGCCGTGCAGACCGTGGAGCGGTCGGCCCGGTCGGCGAGCGTTTTCAGAAGGGCGAAATCGCCGGAGTCGAGCTTGCCCGCTCGACTTTCGGAAGCATCCGTCTGAGGCGAACAAGAGCCGGTTTACGGGCCGTGAGGCAAGCCCGTTTCCGAGGCGGAACGCGGCCCCGTCCGGCGACACGGCCGAAGCGTCGTGCCCGAAGGTTCGCCGTCGAAAGCGTCGATCCTGCCGCGTTTCTGGGTTGTCCCTCTCATGGGGCGGCGGCGGCGGGCCGATCAGCAAGGTGAGTCCCGACATTCGGTCAGTGGCGGTTGTGCGCCCCCTGCCGATTCGGCGAGTTCACCCCGTTGATCAAGCCCGGACGTCGTCGTCCGGGCGGAAGGATCCGTCCCATGCCGACCCGCCTGAACCGAGACCGCGTCGAAGACGCGCTGCGTCGGCATCGTGCGTGGCGTCACGGCCGCCGAGCGGCGCTCGCCGCGGTCACGGCAGCCGCTCTGGGCGTCGGCGGGTGCGCCTCGCTGAAGACGCCCAGCGCCGCCGGCGGGAAGAACGCCGCGCTGCGGTCGTTGTCGGCGGAAGAGTTGCGGGAAGTCGCCGTGATGTTCGAGGCTCAAGGCCGCACCGAACGGGCCGAGCGGCTCTTCGCGGCGGCGGACCGCCGCATGGGCGTCCCGCCCGCCGGTCCGCACGCCGCCCCCCTCGACGGCGAAGGCGAGGCGGGCGAAGCCGTCCCGCCCTCCCCGATCCCGACGGCGCCGGTTCAGCTCGCCGAGAGTTCGCCGGAGACCGTCCCGCCGCCGAAATTCGGCGACACGGCGCCGGCCGCCGGCTCAGCTGAAGCCGCCCCGTCGGAGGAGCCCGCACTGCTCGCGGACGCGTCCGGCGACGAACCCCTGACCGGGGCCGAAACCACTGCCGGGCACGCCCCCGCCGAGGCTGCCTTCGTCGCAATGGACGTCGCCTCCGCGGGGGACGTCGCCGACGAAGGCGTCACCGGCGCGGAGGACGTCGTCTTCGAGGACGTCTTCGCTGCCGAGCATGTCGCCGTCCCGGACGCCGCCGTCGAAGACATCACCGTCGCGGAGGTCCCCGCAGAGAAGATCGCGATCCCGGAGGAGACGGGCGTTCCGGAGGACGTCGCCGTCACGGAAGTCGCCGCCGCGGAAATCCCCCCCGTCTTGGAAGTCATCGAGGAAGCGGCCGGGATCCCTCAGCCGGAGCCGGCGTTCCTCCCCGCGGACGCGGCTCCCCTGGAGGAGATCGCCCCCCCGACCGCACATGTCGCCGCCGTCGACGACGAACCCGCCGAAACGTTCCCCCAGCCGACGGACGCGGGCAAGGAGCCGGAGCCCATCCCGGTTCTCCAAGCGACCGCGTCGGCCGATTCCGCCGCCTCGTTCGAGGAGTTCGTCGCGGCTTCGGAGTCGGTTTCCGTCGATCCGCCGGAGCCGCTCGTGGAGGAACCGGCGCTCCTCGTCGACGAAACGGAGTGGGAGCCGTCGAAGCCCGGCTTCGCCCGCTACGACTCCTTCCCGCTCCCCGCAGGACGGGCCACGCTCGAGCTCACGTCGTCGGCCGAATGGGAGGCGTCGGATCCGGACTCCCCCCCGGCGGGGAGGGCGTCCTTGGAGCCGGATTCCATTCCGGAGCCGGAGCCGGAGCCAATCCCGGAGCCGGTTCCGTTCCTGAGCGCCGGCGAAGTTCCGCCCGAGCCGCTTCTCACGACCGACGGCCGCGCCCGACTCTGAATTTCGCCTTTTCGGTCCGGCCCGGTCGCCGGAGCCGCCGCCCGGGGCTCGCCGTTTTGCCGGCCCCGTTTCCCCGCACAGCGTCGCCGCCCCCCGCCCGCGGTTCCCGGAACCTCCCATGACCGTCTCCCCCCGACAAACCGCCCCCCGCCCGACCCCGCGGTCGCGTCGTCGGTCGGCCGTCCCGTGGCTGGCGCCCGCGGCGCTGGCGGTCGCCCTGGCCGGTTGCTCGACCGGCGGGCTGCGGAGCCACTTCAGCGAGACCGCAACCTGCGTGCGGGTGCATTTCGCCGCCGAAAAGGCCTACCTGCACCGCGGCGACCTGTTCCACGAATGCTGTTCCCACCCGCTGGACTTCAAGCACGGATTTAAGAACGGCTACCGGGACGTCGCCCTGTACGGCGACGACTGCTGCGCCCCGCCGACGCCGCCCAGTTGCTACTGGGGGTGCTGCACCGACGACCCGTGCGAACGGGTCGAACGGCTGAACTGCTACTACGACGGTTGGGCCCACGGGGCGATCGCCGCGGGGCAGGACGGCGTCGCCGGGTTGAACACGGTGCCGATCCGCAACATCTGCGGCGGCATCCAACCGGCGGGGGCGTACGGCCCGATGCCCTACGCCGATCCGGGAGGCTTCGACCCCTACCAGCCGGACGACCTGCCCGAGGGCGTCGCCGCCCCGGCCCCGGACCCGTTCGCGGCTGAGCAGTTCGACCCGCGGCTCCCCGCGACGCCCGTCCCGGCGCCGGCCCCGCTCCCGGTCCCGCCGGACCCCGCGGTCGACGCGGAGGTCGAACGCGAAGGCAGCGTCGGCGGCTCCCCGAACGACGACCTCCTGGAGGAACTGCTGGACGCCGACCGCCAGGACGGCGACGCCCTGGACTTCGACACCTCGCCCGAACCGCGCGGCGCCGCGGCCGACGGCGCCGAATCGCTCTTGAACGACGGCGACTCGACGACGCGTCGAGAGAACGGCTTCCGCACGGTCCCCTCCTCCGACGACGGCCCGAGGGTCACAACCCTCTGGAGCTCCGACAGCTGACCTGATCGGTCGGTCGCGCCTCCGCGGGCCGCCGTCACGCCCCCCGTACTCCCTCACCGTTCCGCCCCCGACCCTCTTTGCACCAACCGACCGCACCGGTCGGGGAAACACGGACGTTCGCCATGATTGCCGCCCCCCTCCGCCGCCCGCTCCCGGATCGCTCCGTCGCCCGACGGGCGGCGGCCCGCCCCACGCTGCTCCTGGCGGCCCTGGCGGCGGTCGTGCTGGCGCCGGGTTGCCAGAGCATGTCGCTGGGTTCGCTCGGCAGCTATTGCATCGAGGCGATCCCCGCCCGCCGGCTGCCGCCGCCGGCTCTGGCGCGATCCAAGGACGACCTGATCGAGACGAGCAAGGCCCGTCTGCGTCAGCGCCCGCAGGAGGTCTACGCCCTCGGCGCCGGCGACGTGCTGGGCGTCTACATTGAAGGCGTCTTGGGCGAGGAGGGCGCCGTCCCCCCGGTGAACTTCCCGGAAGACGCCTCGATCCCGCCGTCGATCGGCTTCCCGGTGCCGGTCCGCGAGGACGGGACCGTGTCGCTCCCGCTGATCCCCCCGGTGTACGTCGCCGGCGGCACGATCGCCCAGGCGGAGGAGAAGGTCCGTCAGGCCTACATTGAGGGCGGCATTCTGAACCCTGAGACGCTGTCCACGATCGGGATCATCATTACCCTGCAGCGCCAGCGCGAAGTGCGGGTGCTGGTGATCCGCGAGGACGCCGGCGGCGTGCAGAACGCCACCGAGAACGACGCGGGCGGCAAGAGCGGCTCCGGCTACCTCGTCGACCTGAAGGCCGGCGAGAACGACCTGCTGACCGCCCTGTCCGCCACCGGCGGCCTGCCCGGCAACGAGGCGATGAACGAGGCGATCATCTTCAAGGGCGGGGAGACCGGCGGCGCCGACTTCGACGCCCGCGTCGCCGCCTTCCGCCGCCAACCCATCCCCTGCGGCTGCAAACCGCCGCTGCCGGACCCGTACGGCCCCGGGGCGATCCGCATCCCCCTGCGGTTCTTCCCAGAGGCTCCGCCGACCTTCACCGAGGAAGATATCATCCTCGAGGCCGGCGACATCGTCTACGTCCCGGCCCGCGACCGGGAGAAGTACTACACCGGCGGCGTCCTGGGCGGCGGCGAGTACCTGCTGCCCCGCGACTACGACCTGAACATCCTCCAGGCGATCGCCGCCGCCCGGGGCGACATCGGCGCGACCGGCACGGGCATCAGCGGCATCAACCTCTTCGGCGGCCGCGGCGGCAACACTCAGATCTTCCCGCCGAGTCGGGCGATCGTGGTCCGCCAACTCCCCAACGACTGCGGCGAGGTGGTGATTGAGGTCGACCTCGCCCGGGCCCTGACCGACCCGCGGGAGCGGATCCTCATCCAGCCCGAGGACGTCATCGTGGTGCAGTACACCGTCTGCGAGGAGATCGCGAACACGACGATCAGCCTTCTGCCGGCCCTCCTGCTCCGCGGCACGTTCTAACGGCGAGACAGTTTATCGAAGACCGGCCCGGCCGTTCCGCGAGGATCGGCCGGGTCGTCTCGTTTCGCCCTCGGTTTCGTAACCGGTGAGACCGTCGGGTCGAGAGACGCCGCGGGGCTGCCAACTTCGCCTCGACGACCTCCTCGGCCAATCCAGCCGCCGACCGGCGATCCGCTTCGCCTGGTCTCGACCTCGCGGCTCCGCTGGCGGGGCTTCCCCTCCGGGACCGCGCGGCCCCGGATCGACGCCGGGCCGCTCCCCCGGATGGATCGTTCCGCCGCACGTCCGCCTCTGCGGACCTGCACGAAGCCTCTTACCGGACCGTATCCAGGCCCGATGAGTCCGCTTTGCAGAAGCGTAAGAAAACGTGGATGGTTGGACCGTTGCGTCAGAGTGGGGCAGCTGCGACGCTCACGCTGGATTTGCCGCCCCACGCCGCGACGACGTCAATGAAACGCAACTTTTGGATTGAAGGAAATCATAGCCGCCGAGCCTCGAACCTGCGGGCATGGTTTGCCGCCGGGGCGGTCCTCCTGCTGTTCTCGCACGCTGACGCGTCGGCCGGATTGATCACCTTTGAATTCGACACCCCCGGAACGAAGCCGAACGGCTTCACGAGTTCAGAGTCACCGCAGGTCTCTTTTTTCGATACGCTTGGGGCCGACTTAACCGTGGGCAACTTCGGCGCCAGGTCGATCGGGCAGGGGCTGGCGGTGCCGGGAGACGACGCGAGTGGGTTAGAACTGGTGTTCTCGACGATGATGTCGTCGCTCTCACTGACGTTCGGGAACGACGATCCTTTCTTCGTCGACTCGAACGACCTCGCCCTGCTCACGGTGTTCAACGGTTCCACGGAAGTGGGCCAAGAATCGGTGGTGGTCAACCGCAACACCGCGGGGGACCAGGTCGTGCTCTTCTCAGGTGCGAACTTCAACCGCGCCACGTTCTTCTTCACCGACGAGAACGAGGTGCCTCTAAACCTCGCTGAGGTCGTCGATAGTATTGCCTTCGCTGAGGCGGCGGCCGTCCCGGAACCCGGTTCCCTGGCGTTGATTCTGGGAGCGGGCGCGGCCGGGTTGTGTGGGGCGAGGCGTCGCCGGCGTGCCTCGTATAAGTCGGCCGCATAGGGGCGATCGCACGTTCGCGGGGCGGCGAGCGGCCGGTCGCCGCGAAGGGAGGTCGCGACCAGACGGCCTCCCGTTTGCCCCCGGCCGGGCGAGTACCTCGCTCGGCGATTGTCTCCGAGCAGTTCCCCATTACGCTGGGAGTTGGTGAAGCCGACAGTTTCCCCCCGCTGCGTTCCCCCCCTCGCCCGAGCCGTCCTTCAGATGACCTTCCTCCGCCAATCCGGCGCCCTGACGCGACGGGGCTTCACGCTGATCGAGCTGCTGGTGGTCATCAGCATCATCGCGGTGCTGATCTCCCTGGTGGCCCCCGCCGTCCAGCAGGCCCGCGCCGCCGCCCGGCTGCTGGAGTGCCA
>NZ_JBINJD010000138.1:0-13037 GCF_043951915.1 Alienimonas sp. DA493
CGCTTCCTGACGGTCGCGGCTCCACGGCCGAAAAATCAGCGACGCGGCGAGAGGTCCAGCGAGACGACGGCCGGTTCGCCCGTCCGCTTCGCCGCGGGGCAACTTCCGCAGCCGGTTCCGCACCCGGTTTGCCCGGTGCTTCTCAGCAGGCTCCACGCCCGCCGACCGACCTCCGCGGCCGCGACGGCGACGCAGAGCAGGGCGGCGATCGTTTGCGGGTCGAGGTTCATGGTCGGTCTCCGTCTAAAAGAGCCGCGAACCGATCTGATAAGTTAACAGCGCCCCGAGATACGCCAGCGCCGTCATATAGGCGAAGGTGAACAGCGGCCAGCGCCAGCTGTTCGTCTCCCGCTTAATCACCATGAGCGTCGCCGCGCATTGGGCGCAGAGGGCGAAGAACACCATCACGCTCAGGGCGACCGGCAGCGTGTAGACCGGGTCGCCGTCCGGCCATTCGCTGCGGCGCAGCGCGTCTCGCAGGCCGTCGTCGGTCTCGTCCACGTCGCCGCCGAGACTGTAGATCGTGCCCAGCGTGGCGATGATCACCTCCCGGGCCGGGAAGCTCGCCAGGGCGCCCACGCCGATCCGCCAGTCCCAGCCCAGCGGTTTGACGACCGGTTCGATCGCGTGCCCGGTGCGGCCGAGGAGGCTGTCCTCGATCAGTTCCGAACTCAGCCGGCGGCGGCGTTGTTCGAGCGCCTCCAGTTCCGCCTCGTTCGGCTCGGCGGCGGCCGATTCGGCTTCGATCTGCGCCTGCACGGCGTGCAATTCGGCGTGATCGCCGGGGAAGTAGCCCGCGGCCCAAACCAGCACGGTCGCGGCGAAGATCAGCGTGCCGGCCCGCGTGACGAAGGCTTTGCCGCGGTCGTAGACCCGCAGGGCGACGTTCCGCAGCGAGGGCCAGCGGTAGGGCGGCAGTTCCATCACAAACGGCGGCGTCTCCCCCTTGAACCACGTTTTGCGGAGCAGCCAAGCGACCGGGATCGCCACCAGCGCCCCCAGCGCGGTGATGCCGAACAGCACGAGCCCCTGCAATTCGACCAGCCCGCCGAGGTACGCCGTCGCCGGGACGAACGCCCCGATCAGGAGGAGGTACACCGGCAGCCGGGCGGAGCAGCTCATCAGCGGGGCGACGAGGATCGTGACCATCCGGTCGCGGCGGTTCTCGATCACCCGGGTCGCCATCACGCCGGGCACGGCGCAGGCGAAGGAACTCATCAGCGGGACGAAACTCTTACCGGACAGGCCCAGCCGGCTCATCAGGCGGTCCATCAGGAAGGCGGCCCGGGCCATGTAGCCGCAGTCCTCCAGAATCGCGATCGCCAGGAACAGGATCACGATCTGGGGCAGGAAGATCAGCACCCCGCCGACGCCGGCGATCACGCCGTCGACGATCAGGCTGCGGAACGCCCCCGGGGCCATCGAGTGTTGCACGATGTCCGTCAGCCAGCCTTGGCCCTCGCCGATGGCGTCCATGAAGGGACCGGCCCAGCTGAAGATCGCCTGGAAGACCAGGAACATCAGCAGGGCGAACGTCAGCAGGCCCCAGACCCGGTGGGTGAGGAACCGGTCGATTTTGTCGCTGGCGGTGTCGGGGGCCTCGGCGGCGGTCTCGACCGTGCCGTCGAGGATCTCCCGGGCCCAGCCGTAGCGGCCGGCGGCCTCCGCCGCGGGCACCCGGCAGCCGGCCTCCGCGAGGCGGGCCCGCACCTTGGCGAGATGCGCCGGCAGATCGCCGGTGCAGCGGCCGCGGTAGCGTTCGACGACCTGCCCGCCGACGTCGAGGATCATCCGCTCCCGCAGGTAGGCGGGCACGTCGGGGCAGCCGTGCTCGGCGAGCCAGCCCTCCAGGGCGGCCGCCTCCGTCGAGACGGCTTCCGGCAGGGGGCGGACCGGCTCGGGCGCCGGGCCGGCCGCGGCGTCGGCGATCGCGGCCCGCAGTTCGTTCAGCCCGCGGCGGCGGTGCGCCTCCGTGGGGATCACCGGCACGCCCAATTTCTTCGACAGGGCGGCCGGGTCGATCGTCGTGCCCCGGGCGGCGGCGACGTCGCCCATGTTCAGCGCCAGCACGACCGGCAGGCCGAGTTCGAGCACCTGCGAAACCAAATACAGGTTGCGGTGCAGGTTGGAGGCGTCCACGACGCAGACCACCGCGTCCGGCCGCGGCGTCCGCAGGGCCCCGCCGCCGGCGTCGCCCAGCAGCACGTCGACGGAAACCATCTCGTCGGCGCTGCGGGGCGAGAGGCTGTAGGTGCCGGGCAGGTCGATCACCTCCGCGGCCCGATCGGCCGCGGCGCCGCCCAGGGGCAGCTTCAACCGGCCGACTTTCTTCTCAACCGTCACGCCGGGGAAGTTGCCGGTGCGGGCCCGGGCGCCGCACAGGGCGTTGAACAGCGTGCTCTTGCCGGTGTTCGGGTTGCCGACCAGCGCCACGACCAGCGGCCGCACCGGTGCGACCTTCGAGCCCCGGCCGCGGGGGGCGGCGGCGGGGGCGGCCGACCGCGCGGGTCCGGGCGGCGGAGCGGGAACGGCGGTCGTCACGGGCGGCTCGGTGAGACGTTGCGGGGGGTCAGTCCAGCGCGACGGTCACGCGGGCCGCCTCGCTTTTGCGGAGGGAGATGCGGTAGCCGCACACGGAGAACTCCAACGGATCGCCCAGCGGGGCGGCCCGGTGGAAGACGACCGTCTCGCCGGGGATCAGCCCCATCTCCATCAGCCGGGCGGCGAGGGCGTCCTCGCCGAGGACGTCCACGATACGGGCTGGGCGGGCGGGCGGCAGCGCCGCGAGCGTCGTCTCGACGGACGGGGAATCGGGGAGGGGGTCGCTCACGCCGGCGCCGTCGCCACCAGCACCGTCGTCCCGCCGTCGGGGCGGAAGCAGAACCGCTGCGAACCCAGCGCCACCAACGCCGGCGGGCCTTCCCGCAGCACGCGGACGGCGGCGCCGATCCGCAGCCCCAGTTCCTCCAGGCGGTGCACCGCGGAGGCGTCGCCGAGAATGTCCGCCACCGTGCCGCCCTCGCCGGTGCGGAGCAGGTCGAGCGGGATCAGCGTCCCCTCCGCCAACGCTTTCGCGGTGGGGCAGGGGGAGCCGTCCGGAACGGCGGGATCGGAAGCGAGCGGCATGGAGCGTCGCGGGCGGGGCGGGGTGAGACGGAATCTCAACGGGGAGCACTCTACGACGCCGCCGGGGCGTCGTCCATCGGGGACCGCCGCCGCGTCCTCTGGCGCCCGACGCCGGACCCTCAGCCCTTCAGTTGCGGGGGATCGAGATCGGTGCGGCTGTCGTCCTCGTCCATCTCGCCCTCCAGGCCGGTGCCGGAGGAGACGGCGGGCCGGTCGTTCCCCTCGCCGGCGTCCGGCGGGACCAACGAGAGCAACGTGTCGCCGGGCGTCGGTTCGAGCACGACGTTCGCCACGTTGACCCGCAGCGTGCGGTCGTCGGCGGGGCCGGTCAGGCGGAACAGCACCACGGTCTCCGCCCCGTTCATCCGCAGGAAGGCGGGGTAGTCGAACTCCTGCGTGATGCGGGTCTCCTTCACCCGGGCGCCGCGTTCGTACAGATCCTGCAACGTTTTGTAGGTGACCCCCTCGCGGAACAGCGGGCGGCCGTGGGCCCGTTCGATGCCGCCCTCGCCCTTCTTCGCCCCCTCCGAGGGGTGCGGGGAGAGCTGGTAGCATCCGCTGCGGCCGAACAGGGAGGCGAAGTTCTGGGCCGCCAGGCTGTTCACCTCGTCGTTGGGCGTCATCGCCAGCACCCGGCCGAGGCCGGACGGATCGACGCGGTCGGTGATCTTTTCGGAGAGCACGTTGCCGTGGACGGTGTCCAACCCCTCCAACCGGGCGGTGGCAACGTTGCGGCGGTTGGAGTCGATCAACCGCACGGTGAAACCCTTCTCCTGCAGGGCGACGGCGATCTCCCGGACCAGCGGGGAGCCGCCCAAGAACAGCACGCCCTGGGGATTCGCCACCGCCAGCCCCAACCGGCGGGCGACGGGGGCGGCGGTTAGGCCGTACAGGCCGACCGAGGCGCTGATGACCAGGAACGTCAGCGGGACGAGCCGTTCGCTGTCCTCCAACAGGTTCTCCCACCACACCCGCTCCGCGAGGGCGGCCTCGGGGTCGCGGATCGCCACGATTTCGTCCGGCCGGGCGAGGGCTTCCTCGGCGTCGTGACGCAGTTCGAGGGCGAACACGCTGGCCACCGCCGCCGCCACGATACCCCGCGGAGCCAGCCAGGCCAGAAACGCCTTCTCGGAGAACGACAGCGGACTGAACAGCGTGCCGAGGAACACCGCGGCCGGCCGCACGATCAGCACCAGCACGGCGATGAACGCCAGGGAGCCCCAGCCCAGATCGAGGATGCTCTGCGGCTCCAACTGACCGGCCAGCACCACGAACAGCACGCTGATCAGCAGGACCCCGAGGTTCTCCTTGAACTCGACCAGCGGCTCGATGTTGAACCGCTCCTGGTTCGCCAGCCACACGCCCATCACCGTGACCGTGACCAGCCCGCTTTCGCTCTGCAGGGCGTTGGAGGCGGCGAAGCCCAGCATCACCGTCGCGAGGGAAACCGGGTTCTGCAGGTAGTCCGGCACCCAGTGACGCTGGAACAGGATCGACAGCGCCCAGGCCAACCCGCAGCCGAGCAGCCCGCCGATCAGCACGACCTTGGCGATCGTCAGCGGGATCACGACCGAGGCGGCGCCCGCGGTCAGCACGATGCCCTCGAACGCCAACACGGCCAGCACGGCGCCGACCGGGTCGATCACGATGCCCTCCCACTTCGCCACCGCCCCGACGCGGCCGTTCGGACGGATCTGGCGGAGCAGGGGGATGATCACCGTCGGCCCGGTGACCGTGAAGATCGCCCCGGCCAATATCGCCAGCTGCCAGGTGTCGAAAACGAGGAACTTCGCCGCGATCGCCGCGAGCACCCCGGTCACGGCCGCCCCGGCGGTGCACAGGCCCAGGGCGGCGGCGCCGATCTCTCGCAGCTCGCGGAATTTCAGGCTCAGGCCGCCCTCGAACAGGATCACCGCCACCGCCAGCGCCACCGCGGGGGTGAGCAACCGCTCCGGAATGACGGCCCCGCCGCCGCGGCCCTGCAACGGGTCGTCGCCGGGGGCGGTTTCCTCCACCTGACCGGCGGCCCCGGGGTCGGCGGTCTCGATCTCGGCGTCCCCGCCAGCGGCCCCGTCGAGCACGTCGGTCTCGACGCCGACCCGCCCGGCCCGGCCCGGCTCCTCGTCGCCGGCGGCGACGGCCTCGGCGGCGCCCTCCGTCACCCCCTCGACCGGGTCGCCGACCGGCACGCGGCCGAAGGCGAACCCGGCGGCCAACAGCAGCAAAATTGCCGGCAGACGCAGTCGCCACGCCGTCCATTGGGCCGCCACGCCCACCGCGACGACGCCGGCCAGATACAGAAGCGGAGACACGCGGCAGGCGGGTACGAAACGCGGCGAACGACCCGGGAGCAGCCCCGGCCGCGCATCCTAGCACGCCGCCGGGCGGGTCTCACCCGAGGGGAGCCGCCCCCGCGGGGCTGCGGGAGATCCCGTCGCTCAGCGGACCGGCTGCATCGTGCCGCCGAGCGTCAGCCGCTGGTATTCACGGAAGGTGACCCGCCGCGTTTTCGGGGACGCCAGCCGGGCCCGCCATTCGGAGATCAGCTCCCGGTCCCGCGGGTCCAGCCGTTCCTGGAAGCTGTGCTCCGCGGCCAGGCGCCGCGACGGTTCGCCGCCCCCGTCGGCCAGCAACACCTCCACCCGCTGCGGGACGACGCCGCGCTCCCGCAGGTCCTGGTGGATCGGCCGGCGGACGTCGGGGAACAGCTTGCCGGGGTCCAGGGCGTAGTTCAGCTGGGCCGTCCAGTCGGCGTAGTCCCAGTACGCGGCGGAGACCGACGGCCGGCCCGGCCGGGCGTAGGAGAAGTCGTAGGTCAGCGGGCCGCCCACGAACCTGGCCCGGCGGGCGGCCTCGTCCTCCGTGGTCTCGTACCGGGGCGTCAGTTGGAAGGCGAGGCTCGCGGCCAGCCCGGCGCTGGCCGGGTCGGGGGCGGCGGCCAGTTCGGCCACGGCCTTCTCCGTCTCCTGCCGCCCGACCTTCAGCAGCCGGGAGAGTTCCTCCAGCTTGACCGTGCAGGCGAGATCGCGGCGGGTGTCGAGGATCACGAACTCCGCGTCCGCCGGGTCGAACCGCACCACCTCGCCGGCCTCCACCACGTGGTCCCACGCCTGCCCGGCGTGGAACAGCGTGAGGCTCCGCGACAGCTCCACCGGCCGGTCTCCGGAGACGTCCGACACCGTCGTGAACACCCGGAAGTCCTGCGCCGGCGACGCCGCGGGCAGAACGAACAGCAGGGCGACGAACGGGGCGAAGCGCATGGGAAGGCCCGGGCTGGGGAGGGAGCCCGGGTGGTAGCGGCGCGGCGGCCCGCGGGGCAACGGCGGGTCCGCTCACCCCGCCGGTTCCGTGCCCTCCGATTCGGCGCCCGGCGGTTCGGCGCCCGGCGGGAGGAGCGGGCCGGCGTCGAAAGCCGCGTACTTCGGCAGACTGCGGGAGCCGATCAGCGGCAGCATCGTCTTCACCGCCGCGTCCCGGGCCCGGCAGACCCACCGCCCCTCCCACTGGCCGATGCGGCCGAATCGCCACGACTCGTTCGTCACGGCCTTCGTGCGGGGGAACCGCTCCGCGACGAATCCGTCGAGCGCCGCCCTTAGCGGCGCCCCGCCCCCGTGCAGACAGCCGGCCAGCCGGCGGGCGAGCACGACGCCGTCCTCGATCGCCAGACAGCCGCCCTGACCGAAGTTGGGCGTCGTCGGGTGGGCCGCGTCGCCGATCAGCACCACCCGCCCGGCCGTCCAGCGGCGGGTCGGGGGGCGATCGAGGATGTCGTGCCGAACGACCGCCCCCGCCGGGGTGGCGTCGATCAGCCCGGGGACCGGTTCGGCCCAATCCGCGAACGCCGCGGCGGCCGCGGCCCGTTCGCCCGCCGTCCCCTTGTTGGCAGCTTGCCGCCGCGGCGGGGCGTTCTGCGTCGCCCACCAGTAGGAGCGGTCTCCCGGCAGGGTGGTGATGCCGAACCGCTGACCGCGGCCCCACCACTCCGCCAAGTAGCCCGGCTCCACCGCCGCCGGCCGCGGGCAGACGCCCCGCCAGCAGGTATAGCCGGCGTACCGCGGCTCCGAGGCATCGACCGTCGCGGCCCGCACCGCCGAGCGGATGCCGTCCGCCCCGACGATCAGGCTCGCCTGCTCGGTTCGGCCGTCCTCGAACCGCACCGTCGCCGGCCGCCCGCCGTCCGGTTCCCCCGGCTCCACGCCGACGCAGGTCGCCCCGAACCGCAGCGTGTCCGCCGGCAGCAGGTCCGCGAGGGCGGCGACCAGTTCCGCCCGGTGAATCATCGTGACGAAGGGGGCCGTGCCGTAGCGCCGTTCGAAGTCCGCCATGTCGAAGGAGGCGGTGACCGTGCGCCCCCGTCGGATGCGGAACTCCGTCCGCGTGACCGGCAGGGCCGCGGCCCGGGCGGCGTCGCCGGCGCCGACCTGTTCCAGCGCCCGCAGGGCGTTCACCCAGAGGCTGATGCCGGCCCCGATCTCGGTCAGTTCCGGGGCCCGCTCGAAGACGGCGACCTCCGCCCCCGCCCGCCGCAGGGCCAGGGCGGCCGTGAGCCCGCCGATGCCCGCCCCGACGACGATCGCTCTCATCACGTCCTCTGCGCGGCGGCGTCGGGGGTCACTCGGCGGCGAAGCGGGTCCGCAGCGTGCCCAGCGGGCCAATGGTGACGGCGGTCTCGCTGCCGTCGGCGATCCAGACCGGCGGCTTGCGGGCCGCCCCGACGCCCGCCGGGGTGCCGGTGAAGATCAGGTCGCCGGGCTCCAGCGTCATGATCTTCGTCAGGTGGGCGACGATCTGCGGCAGGGTGAACAGGAAGTCCGCGGTGGAGCCGTCCTGCATCGTTTCGCCGTTCAGTTCCAGCTTGACCGGCCAGTCGTGCGGGTCGCCGGCCCCGCCGTCCTCAACGGGCCCGGCGGTGAGCAGGTACGGCCCGGTCGGGGCGAAGCCGTCCGGCGTTTTGCCCAGCAACCACTGGCCGCCGGGGCGGCCCTTCTGCCAGTCGCGGGCGCTGACGTCGTTGCCGTTCATGTAGCCGGCAATATATCTCATCGCGTCCGCCTCGGCGACGTTCTTGCCGGTGCGGCCGATCGCGACGACCAGCTCTGCCTCGTAGTCGACCTGCTCCGAAACCGCCGGCAGCGTGACGGTCGCCTCCGGCCCGCGGATCGTATTGCCGAACTTGCCGAACACGACCGGCTCCGAGGGGATCGGGCTGTTCGTCTCCTCGGCGTGGTCGCGGTAGTTCAACCCGATGCAGATCACCTTGCCGGGGTCGGGGATCGGGGCGAGCACGTCGCCCTCCACGACGGCGACGTCGGGAGCGCTCGCCAGCGCCGCGGCGGCCCGCGTCAGCCCGCCTTCCAACTCCAGCAGGCCCCGGAGGGAGGTCGGCAGGGAGGAATCGACCAGGTTCAGGTCGATGGCCCGGTCGTCGTGGGTCATGGCGACGACCCGCGGCCCGCGGGCGGTGTGCAGGGTGGCGAGCTTCATGGGAACGATCCTTCAATCGGGGGCGGGCCGCAAAACACTAACCCGAAGCGTGAGCGAGGGCACGCGGCCCGCAACCGGCATCGACAGCGTCCCGGACCCTTGAAGGGGCCGGGACGCGACGCGCCCTCTCAGACGGCCGAGCCGCCGCCGAAGCCGATGATCGCCCCGCTGCGTTCGCCGCTGCGGGTCAGCTCGGCCCGGGCGGCGTCGAAGTCCGCCATCGTCAGCGGCAGCGGCTCGACCGGCCGGCGCCCCTCGTCCTCCAATGCGAACAGCGCCGCCCGGGCGATCCACTCCTTCAAAAACGCCTGCGACGCCCCCCGGCTGTCCTCCGCGAGTTGCGAGACGTCCAACGCCGTCGCGTCGAACCGCTTGAGGTATTGGTGGAGATACCGCCCCCGCAACTCTTTATTCGGCGGCCCGAAATACATGCACTGCCCGATCCGGCCGGGGCGGTCTTTGATCGCCCGCTCCACCCGCTCGATCGCGTTGGTGGTGAGGATGAAGCTGACCGCCTCGTCCGGGCGGAAGCCGTCCATCTCGTCCATCAGATCGCCCAGGGCGCTGGTGTGCGGGTTCATTTCCCGCTCCGTGAACACCAGGTCCACGTCCTCTAAGATGACGAGGCTCGGCTCGTAGAGTTTCGCCAGCCCGCAGACGCTTTTCACCTGGTGCAGGCTCTGCCCGGCGACCACGAAGGTCGTCACCTCCGGCAGCCGACCGACCAGATACCGGCAGGTATACGTCTTGCCGGTGCCGGGCGGACCGTGGAACAGCAGCCCCTTGGACAGCGGCAGGCCCAGTCGTTTGAGGTCCGCGTGTCGGCGGTGATGTTCGACGAGGTTCCGGTTGAGCACCGGCAGGGTGTCGGGATCGAGGACGATGTCCTCCGCGTTTAACGCCGTGCGGTGTTTGAACGTCAGTTCCGGCTCCCCGCCGCCGCGGAACTCGCCGTCCTCGTCGTAGGAGCCCTGGTGTTGGAACTCCAGCAGCGCCCCGCGGTAGACGCTGTGGGACACGGAGCGTTCCTCCACCGCGTCCAGCAGGGCAGAGGCGGCGTCGAAGCTGTCGGCGGCGGCCTCCACGATCGCCTGCGGGTTGCCGTACTCGTGGGAGGCCCGCACCCGCAGGACGGCCGGCCCGCGGCGCCCCCCGCCGGTGCCGGGCGCCGGGGCGGGGACGATCCAGAAGCGGTCGTCCGGCACCAATTCCTCGATCGGCCCGTCGGCGTCGCGGCCGATCGGCCGGGCGGTGCGCGGGGCCGGCACGACCGGCGAGGGCATGTTCTGCCAGCGCCGACCGCTCAAGACCGTGGCCAGGTCGAACGGCTCCTGCCGGTCCAGCACGCGAGGCTCCCCGCCCGGGGCCCGCTCGGCGGCGGTCTGGGCGGCGACGTGGGCGGCGGCCCGGTACAGATCGACCAGCCGAAACTTCGGCAGCGACCGCGACACCGACCGCATGGCATAGGCGTGCCCCCCCAGCGCCCGCCGCACGCCCCCCGACACGAACGGCCGCCAGCCCTGCTTCCACTTTTCGAAGAACACCGCCGGCAGCCCGACCGTCAGTCCGGCGCCGACGATGATCAACAGCACGATCCAACCCGGGTCGTCCCCCGCGGCGAGCGTGGCGTGTATCATCCCGTCCCTCCCAGCCGCCGGCCGCGGGTCCGCAGTTCGTCCATTAATTCGTCCAGATGAGCCTCCGTCGTCAGCGGGTTCA
Source organism: Alienimonas sp. DA493 (assembly GCF_043951915.1). Classification (NCBI taxonomy): domain Bacteria; kingdom Pseudomonadati; phylum Planctomycetota; class Planctomycetia; order Planctomycetales; family Planctomycetaceae; genus Alienimonas; species Alienimonas sp. DA493. Next base: position 10,330 of record NZ_JBINJD010000138.1, read on the forward strand.
TCACCGTGCACCGCAGCGCCGGCACGCCGTCCTTGGCGGTCGGCACGATATAAAATCGGCCGCTCCGTACGAGGTCCCGCCGCAGGTCGTGCTGGAATCGGCCGAGCGTGGCGGCGTCGGTATCCTTCAAAAAGGCCGGCACGTGCCGGAAGGCGACGATATTGCACTGCGGGTCGTTGAGCGGCTCGAAGTCCTCCGCATCGGACAGCTTTTCATACAAGCTGCGGGCGAGGGCGAAGGTGACGTCGACCAGGTCCCGGAACAGCCCCTCGCCGAAGGTCGCCCAGGTTCCCCACAGGCCGAGGGCCGCGGCCCGCTTGGTGCATTCGAGCGTCTTCATGCCGCTGTCGTGCTCCGCCAGGCCGGGGTCGGAGGGGTCGAATAAATAGGGGGCCTCCTGCCGGAACGCCTCGAACCGACGGTCGCGGTTCTTATAGAAGACGAACGCGCACAGGGCCGGAACGAACAGCATTTTGTGGGCGTCCCAGATGACGCTGTCCGCCCGCTCGACGCCGGCCAAGAGATGGCGGTGCGTGGGCGAGAAGGCCGCGGCCCCGCCGTGGGCGGCGTCGACGTGCAGCCAGACGTCGTGCTTTTCGCAGACGTCCGCGACGGCGTTCAGATCGTCGAAGGCCCCCACCGGCGTGGCGCAGGCCCCCGCGGCGACCGCCACGATCGGCACGCCGTCCGCTTTCAACGCGGTCAGCGTCTCGTCCAGCCGGGGCGGGTCGATCTGCCGGCGGTCGTTCAACTCCGCTTTGACGACCTGCCGGGTGCCCAGCCCCAGCAGGCCGGCGGCCCGGACGATGCAGTAGTGGCTCTCGCCGTGGGCGACGATTACCGGACGCGGCCCCGACCGCGGCACGCCCTCCTCCCAGCAATTCTGGAACAGGACGTTGCGGGCGGTCAGCAGACAGGTCGTGTTGGCGAGGCTCCCGCCGTGGGTGACGAAGCCGGCGAACGTGCCGGCGGGGAAGCCGAGTTTCGCCCCCAGCGCCGCGACGCAGGCCTCCTCCGCGGCGCTGGCGAACGGGCCCATCTCGTAAATCGCCATCGGCTGGTTCGTCACGCTGCCGACGGCGTCGAACAGCCCGGCGATCGGCACGCTGGCCGGCACCTGATGGCCGATGTAGCGGGGCGAATGCAGGTTCTGCCCGCGACGCAGCGCCTCCTCGATCAACCCCCGCACCCGGCCGGCGACCTCGGCGTCGGAACCCGCCGGTTCCCCCCGCAACGCGGCGGCCGCGGCGGCGACGTTGTCGGCCGGGGCGTGCCAATTCAACACTGGCCCGTCGTCCCCCAAACTGCGGGCGAGGTGATCGGCGAGGGCGTCGCAGACCGCGTGGCCGGATTCTCGAAACAGCCCGGCGTCGTAGGCCGGGGCAATGCGGGAGCGGGCGGCGGCCAGTGCGTCGGTCTGCATGTCCGTAGCGTCCGCTCCGCGGACCGTTCGTGCGAGCGTGACGACCCGGCAGGGCAGGGCCTGATGGGCAGCGGGGCGAAGAGACGCGGTCCGCGGTGCGGCCCCTACGGGAGCGACGCGAACCAGTCAGCGTACGGGGTGTTCTTCGCCAAGCGCCGGTTGAAGTCCGGGGCGCCGTCGTCCCACCAGACCGGCCCGCGCTCGCCGAGGTTCGTCTTCGCCGCATCCACCGCCGCCCGGGCCGCCTTCAGCGCGTCCGCGTCGTCGGCCTTCTTCGCGACGCCGACGGCCCGGCGGGCGGCCATCAGTTCGTTGACCAGTTCCTGCCGGCGCTCCTCCGGCAGCGACGGGTCCGACCGCCGCCACAACCGGCCGCGGACGACGAAATAACGCCCGTCCGGGGTGACGGGATATTTCGCTTGTTCCATAACCCGAAGCGTCAGCGAGGGAGCCGTGGGGTGAGGCGACGGAAACGAGCGGGGCCGGCGGCCCTCGCTGACGCGTCGGGTTAGTACGAACCGCCGGCGTCGGTCGGTTCGCTCCAGCGGCGGGGCAGGCCAAGGCGGTCGCAGGCTTCGCCGAGCACGGCCGCGGTGCCGCTCATCCCGACGCGGGTGACGCCCAGCGCCCGCACCTCGAGCAGCCGGTCCAGCGTTTTGATCCCGCCGCTGGCTTTCACCTCGACCCCCGGCGGGGCGTGCTGCCGCAGGAGGTTGAGGTCGTGATCGGTCGCCCCGCCGGGGCCGAAGCCGGTGCTGGTCTTCGCCCAGTCCGCCCCGGCGACGCCGCAGAGTTCGCACAGGCGGATCTTCTGCGGGTTGGTCAGATAACCGGTCTCAAAAATGACCTTCGTCTTCGCCCCGAGGTCGCGGGCGATCTTCGTGACGGCGGCGATGTCGGCGCTGACGGCGGCCCAGTCGCCGGACCGCACGCGGGAGACGTTCGCCACCATGTCGAGTTCCACGGCCCCGTCCCGCAGGGCGGTTTCCGCTTCGACCCGCTTCACGGCCGGCGTGTTCAGCCCGTGGGGGAATCCGATCACCGTCCCCACCCGCACCCCGGTGCCGGCCAGCCGGTTTGCGACCCGGGCCACAGCGTGCGGGGAGACGCACACGCTGGCGATCTGATAGGCGGCGGCGAGGTCGCAGCCGCGGTCGTAGTCCGCGGCGGTCAGCGTGGGGGTCAACAGGGCGTGATCGATCAGCCCGGCGAGGTCCGGCAGCGTCCAGTCCGGTTGGGAGGAGTCAATCGGAAGCATGCCGCGATCGTACCGGGACGCGGGCGC
>NZ_JBINJD010000139.1:0-12982 GCF_043951915.1 Alienimonas sp. DA493
GGCGGGTCCGTCGGGCGGGCGGTCGGCTGGTACCCCCTCCCGCCCGAGCTCGCCGGGACCGCGGGCCTGTACGCCGTGCGGGTCGACGAGACCCTCGCCGCCGCGACGCTGGGCGGGACGGAGGGGGACCGGCCCCGGCCCGGCGACGTGCTGATCGTCGCCGCCGACCCGGCCGTCGCCGCAGCCTTCGCCGCGACGACCGCCGGGGCGGAGACGCCGTTCGTGGAAACGATCGGCGCCGACGCCGCCCCGCAGCCGCCGATCGTGCTGGTCGAGGGGGCGCCGCGGCTGTCGCTGGCCTACCGCGTGACGCTCGACGACGCCGGGGAGCCGCCCGGAAAATACGCGACCCGGCTCCCCGCCGAACCGCTCCAACCTGCCGCGGGGGTCGTGGAACCGAAGGGCCCGCTCGGCCGGACGCTGGAGGCGGTCGGCTTCGCCGTCTGGCGGGGCGGGCCGTGGCGACCCCGCTGACGCCCGGCCCGCCCCCGGCCCGCGGCGCCGGCGGACTCGGCACCCCAGCCGTTGCGGGGACGTCGCAGACGTGGGGCGTTGCAGACGTCGCGACGGTCACGAGCGAGTCGTCCGGCGCCGGTCCCGCCGAAGCCGGTCCGAGGTGCGTTGCGGGCGGCGGCGGCGGGCCGCTGAGATGGGAGATCCCGACACGAGCTTGGACAGCCCCGCAGGTGCACGACCCCGACGACGACGGCTGGACGGACGACCTCGACTGGGAGACGCCCGTGGGGCCGGAACGGGACCCTTGGGAGGGGCGGGGGTCGCGGAGAGGGACGGCGGCCGCCGCCGCCCGTCCGGGGGCCGACCGTCACGCAACGGACGGCGACGCCACGGACGAGGCCGCGGAGCCGGACGCCGCGGACGCGATCGGCGCCTCCATCACGCGATGGCGGGAAAAGCTCCTCGATATCGGCAACCGCAACCCGCTGGTGAACTGCTCGTTCTCGCCCAGCCGCGGGGTCGTGGAGTTCCTCGCCCCGTCGCCGTTCGCCGTCTGGGAGCGGTTCGCGGCGGACTCGGCCGCGGGGGAGGGGGCGATGCGGCTTCCTTGGAAGCGGGACCTCGTTCGTCCGGACGCGGATCGGCACGTTCCCGCCGGGGGCGGGGCGCCCGCCGACGACGCGGCGGACGGGTTGTCCGGCGACGTGCTGTTCGACCCGCATCCGACCAAGTCGCTGTTCGAACCGGGCCGACGCAAACGGGGCGAACCCACCCAGCCCGTCCCGGGCGACGAAGAGACCGAACTCTCCCTCGAGGAGTGCCTCGCGGCGCTGGGGCCGGCGGACCTGCTGACGGCGCTGTCGGACAGGAAGCTGGACGCCCGGCTGCGGACGCTGGAGGGGCACGCCAAGCTGTCGCTGTCCGAGCAGGGCGTGCATTCGGTCTACGTCGCCTTCGGTTTCCTGCGGTGGTACGAGTCGAAGGACAGCGACGACGTTCGCCGCAGTCCGCTCGTGCTCGTCCCCGCCGGGCTGTCGCGGGCGGCGACGGGGGCGGCCTGGTCGCTGGTCGAGGCCGAGGACGAGGCCCTCGACAACGAGTGCCTTCGCGAGCGGCTGCGGCGGGACTTTTCGCTGGAGCTCCCCCCGCTGCCGGAGGTCGGCGAGCTGGAGGAGGAGGGGGCGCTGGCGGCGTACTTCGCCGCGGTCGCCGAGCGGATCGCGGAGGCGGCCTCCGGGCTGTCCGACGACCGCTGGGGCGTGGAGGAGCGGGCCGCGGTCGGGCGGTTCGCGTTCCCGAAGATCGCGATGTGGCGGGACCTGGGGGTGCACGCGAAGGAACTGGCCGCCCACCCGCTCTGCCGCACGATCGCGGGGGAGACGGGCTCGGCGTCGGCCGCTTTCGGCCCGCTCGGCGAGGTGCCGGCGGCCCGCGAGCTGGACGACGCCTTCGCCCCCGGCGACCTGTCCGCGATCCTCGACTGCGACAGCACGCAGCTGCGGGCGATCGCCGCGGCCCGGGCGGGGGTCAGCTTCGTGCTGGACGGGCCGCCGGGCACCGGCAAGAGCCAGACGATCGCCAACGTGATCGCCGACGCCCTGGGCGCCGGCCGCACCGTGCTGTTCGTCAGCGAGAAGGTCGCGGCGCTGGACGTGGTCAAGGCCCGGCTGGACGCGAGGGGGCTGGGCGACTTCACGCTCGCCTGCCACTCCACCAAGGCGAACCGCCGGGACGTCGTCGAGGAGCTGGGGTGCTGCCTGAACCTGCCGGCGGAGCGGTACCCGGACGCCGCCGACGACCTGTCCGCACTCCGCCGCACTCGGGACCGGCTGAACCGCTACGTGCGGGCGCTGCACGAGCCCCGCGGGCCGCTGGGGCGGTCGGCGTTCGAGGTCCACGGCCGGCTGGCGGAGCTGGCCCGCACCGGGGCGACGGGCCGCACCCGGTGGCGGCCGGAGGATCCCGCCGCGACCGATCGGGCGACGCTCGCGGGCCGGCTGGAGGCGGTCGGTACGGCGCCGGTGCACGCGGACGTGCTGGCGGGGTTTGACTCGCACCCGTGGCGGGGCGCCCTGCTGACGACGAACCCGCTGGGGCTGGCGGACGACCTGGGCCGGTTCTGCGGCACGCTGGCGACGGCTTTCGGCCGGGCGGCGGCGGGGGTCGCCCCGCTGGTCGATCGCGGGCTGATCCCCGCCCCGTCCCGGGCGACGGTGAACGAGACCTTCCAGCTCCTGAAGGCGGCGGCGGAGGTTCCGGCCGTGCCCGCCGGCTGGGTGGCCCCGGACGCCGATCCCGCCGCCGCGGCGGACGCCGTCCTCGCCCGCCGCTCCGCCGACGCCGCGGCCGGCGACGCCCGGGCCCGGCTGACCGACTACGCCGCGGACGTCGCCGAGCGGTTTCCCGACGCCGCCGTCCGCCGGGTCGCCGGGCTTGAGGCGACGGAGGAACCCTGCGGCGACCCCGTTCCGAGCACGGTGCGAACCCGGCTGGCGGCGGCGGGCGACCGACGCGACCGGGCGTCGGCGCTGATCGCGGCGGCCGACGCGGCGACCGCGGCGAGGGCGGACCTCGCCGGGGCGCTGGGGATCGGCCTGTCGCCGGAGCTGCCCGCCGCGGCGCTGGGAGCGCTGGCGACCGCCGCCGGCGCCGCCGCGGAGGCCCTGCCGGTGCGGGCGGCGTGGCTCGATCCGGAGCGGGCCGAGGAACTGACGCTGCTGGTCGGCACGGCGGAGGAGTCGATCGCCGCCCGCGAGGCCGCGGCGGAGCGGCTGGAGGGCCGGGTCGACCGGGAGCGGATCGCGGCCTTTCTGAAGTCCGCGGGGGACCCGGGGGCGGCGGCCGAGGCGTGGGAGACCGCCGGGCCGCACGCCCGGGTCGGCACCGACGACGCCCTCGGCGTGCTGATCGATCGCGGCACCCGGACCGGCGGGGCCGCCGAGGCGCTGCAGGCCGCCGGCGCCGCCCTGGCGGAGGCGGTCTGGGGACCGGGCGACTGGACGCCGAGCGTGGCGGAGACCCGCGTGCTGGCGAAGGACGTCGCGATCGCGGGACCGGCGCTGCTCCTCGCCCCCGCCGCCGGCACCCGGCTGCGGACCGCCGCCGGGGAGGCCGTCGCCGATCTGGAGGACGCCGCCTCGATCCGGGCGGGGCTGGAGGACCGGCTGTCGCACCGGGCGTTTCGCCCCGCCGCCGCGGGACTGGCGACGCGGGCCGTTCCGTTCGAGTCGTTCTGGAAGCGGCTGTTCGGCGGGTTCGGGGCCTTCCGCCGGGAGGCCGCGGATCTGTACGCCGGGGAGCCGCCGGCCGCGGCGAAGACGCTGCTGGCCGACCTGGCGAAGTTACGGGCCTACCACGCCCGCACCGGCGACGTTGCGGCGCTCGCCGCGGAGCACGCCGCCGCCCTGCCGGAGGGCTTTGACGACGCGGAGCCGTCCGCGTGGCGGGCGCTGGCGGAGTCGCTGGCCGCGGCGGACCGGGTCGCCGCCCTGCGGCCGGTCGTCGCGAGCACCGCGTCGAACGATCCGGCCGCCCTGTCGGAGGCCTCTGCGAAAACGACGGCCGCCCTCGCCGAACTCGACGCCGCGGGCCGCGGACTGTTCGCCGAGGACGCCCCGACGGCGGCCGTCGCCTCGGAGGTCCGTGAGATCGCCGCGGCCGCACAAATCTGCCGGGCGCTGCTGGGGGCGGTGGGCTCCCTCCGCACGGGGGGCGATCCCTCCGTCGCCGGGGTTCTGGCGGATCTGGCGACGGCCGAACGGTTCGCGGCGGCGGGCGGGGCGCTGGAAGATCTCGGCCGGGCGAACGCCGGCGTGCTGGCGGAGGACGCCGACCCGCTCGACCCGGCGGCGTGGGAGCGGGTGACGAACGGCGTGACGGCCGCCGCCGGGCTGCGGACGGCGGGGCTGAGCGACGCCGAGGTGCGGACGGCGCTCGCCGCCGGCGACGGCCCCGATCCCGGCGTGCTGGGCGAGGTCTCCGACCGACTCGGAAAGGCTGCCGACGGCCTGACCGAGGCGACGACCGCGGCGCCGGTTGGCGCCGCGGACGATTCGCCCGCCGCCCTGCGGGAGGCGGCGAAGGGTTTCCTCGCCCGAACCGAGGGCGCCCACGCCGATCTGGCCGCCGTCGCCGCGGCGCTGTCCGAGAAGGGCGACCGGCCGATCGAACGGCTCGCCGACGACCTCGCCGCCGTCGCCGACCTGCGGGCCGCCCTCGCGGAGGCCGCCGAGCTGGCGCCGACGCTGGCGGCGCTCGGCACGCCAGACCCCGACGACGATCACGAAGCCGCCGCGGAATGGCTGGCGGAGCGGTGCGGGGCGGACGAACTGACGCCCCTGCTGCGGGCCGCCGCGGGCGATCCGGCGGTGCGGGCCGAGGCGGGGCGGGCCGCCGCCGAACTGCCGAAAGCCTTCGCCCGGGAGATGAAGGAGGCGTGGGACTGGTTCCGCGAGACCGTCTTCGACGTGCGGGCGGAGGTCTCCGACCTGCCCGCCGGGTCGTCCTTCCGAACGCTGCCGCTGGACGAGGCGGCCGGGCGGTTCGCCGCCCTGCCGGCCAAGCTGCCGGAGCTGGACCGCTGGCTGGCGTTCACGCGGTGGTGCCGGACGCTCGCCGACATGGGGCTGAAGGCCGCGGTCGAGGAGCTGCGGGCCGGGGAGTACGCCCCGGGCGAGGCGGCGGCGGTCGTCGAGGCCCGGTTCCTCCGCGGCCTGCTGGACGCCTGGGCGGAGGAGGCGCCGCTGCTGGGCGGGTTCGACCTCGATCGGCACGAAGGCGCCCGCGATCGCTTCCGCACGCTGGACCGGCGGGAATTCGAGTTGGCCGCGGCCCGGGTGCGGGAGACGCAGCTGGGCCGCGAGGACCGGCCCCGCCCGGACGGTTTCGCCGGCTCGCTGGGCGACCTCGGCGGCAGCGAACTGGGCGTGCTGGTCCGGGAGGCGAACAAGAAGCGGAAGCACCTCCCCCTGCGGCGGCTGTTCGACGAGACCGCCGGCGTGCTGCTGAAGCTCAAGCCCTGCCTGATGATGAGCCCGCTGGCGGTCGGCACGTACCTCAAGAGCGACCGGCTGCGGTTCGACCTGGTGGTGTTCGACGAGGCCTCGCAGGTTTTCCCTTGGGACGCCGTCGGGTCGATCTTCCGCGGCTCGCAGCTGATCGTCGCCGGCGACGAAAAGCAGCTGCCCCCCACGAACTTCTTCACCAAGTCCGTCGTCGGCCCGGACGACGGCGCCGACGAGGAGGAGTCGGAGGCGGAGGACCTGACCGACTACGAGAGCATCCTGTCGGTCTGCAAGGCGAACAACATGCCCAACGTCGGCCTGCGGTGGCACTACCGCAGCCGGCGGGAGGCGCTGATCGCCTTCTCCAACGCCCACTTCTACGACGGGGAGCTGGTCACCTTCCCCGCCGCCGCCGACGCCGCCGAGCGGGCCGACGGGGGGGCGCCGGCCGGCGTTCCGGCCGTGCGGCACGAATTCGTCGAGGGCGGCCTCTGGGAGCACGGCCGCAACGCCGTCGAGGCGAATCGGGTCGCGGAGCTGGTGGTCGAGCACGTGCGGAACCGGCCGGACGTGTCGCTGGGGGTGATCGCCTTCAACCAGCGCCAGCAGGCGGCGATTGAGGACGCCCTCGACGCCCGCCGCAAGGAGGATCCGGCCGTCGACGCCCTGCTCGGCGCCGCCGAGGCCGGGCTGCACCCCGACGGCACGCCCGGGCGGGAGACGCTGTTCGTGAAGAACCTGGAGACGGTGCAGGGGGACGAGCGGGACGCGATCCTGCTGTCGGTCGCCTACGGCTTCGACCCGGCCGGCAAATTCCGCAAGAACTTCGGCCCGCTGAACAAGGCCAACGGCGAGCGGCGGCTGAACGTCGCCGTCACGCGAGCCCGCTCGGAGGTGTGCGTGGTCAGCAGCGTGCGGGCGTCCGACTTCGATCTGGCGCCGACCGCCGCCCGCGGCGCCCGTCTGCTGAAGGCCTACCTCGACTTCGCCGCCCGAGGCCCGGCGGCGCTGGCGGACTCCGCCGCGAGTTCCGAAGCCGTCGGCGGGGAGTTCGAGAGCCCCTTCGAGGCGGACGTCGCCGCCGCGTTGGTCGAGAAGGGCTTGGCCCCGGTCCCGCAGGTCGGCTGCGGCGGGTACCGGATCGACCTGGCCCTCCGGCATCCGGACCGCCCGGGGGAGTTCTGCCTGGGGATCGAATGCGACGGGGCGGCGTATCACTCCTCGGCGACGGCCCGGGACCGGGACCGGATCCGGCAGGCGGCGCTGGAGAACCTCGGCTGGCGGATCGTCCGAATCTGGTCGAGCGACTGGACCCGCGACCCCGCTCGCCAGACCACCCGGGTACTGGCCGCCTACGAGGCGGCGGTCGCCGGCGACGCCGGCTTCGACCCGCCCCCCGACAAGCCGCCGCCGGCCCCGGAGCCGACGCTCGTGTCCCGGGCGCCGTCGCGGCGGCGGAGCTACGGCTCCATCGACGAGGTGCCGGCCGGGGCGATGGGGGAGACGATCGCCGCGGTCCTCGCCGGCGCCGGGGCCATGCCGCGGGAGGACCTGCTGAAGCTCGTCGCCCGCGAACTGGGCTTCCAGCGCCTCGGCCCCCGCATCCGCGAGGGGATCGACGACGGCGTCGGCCGGGCGCTGCGGGCCGGAGCGATCGCGGAGCGGGACGGGCGGGTGGCGGTCGTCAGGTAGGGCCGCCGCGACGCCCGGAGTTTGGACAAACGACTCGCGGACGACTCGTGCCTCACCTCGACGGTCGCCGGGTTGACGGCGGGGGGGCGGGTGGGGAAGGATCGCCGTCGTGAACAGCGACCTGACACGCCGGGCGGCGACGCTCGCCCTGACGCTCGTCACGGTCGCGGCCGGCAGTCCGTCGTTCACGCACGTCCATTCGGCCGCCGGTCATCAGGCGGTCGAGACGACCGAAGGGCATGAGACCGGCGTCCGTGAAGACGGGCACGGGCACTCCCATCACGGAGACGGCGAGCGGTCCGGCCACGGCGCCCGCCACCGGCACGTGGCGTTGCTCGGCGTGTTGGACGTCGAGATCCCGGCCACGCCGGACCGACCGACGGCGGAGCGGGGCGACGACCCCTTCACGCTGCTTGAGGAAGCTCCGCTGCCGAACGCCGACGACGATTCGGCGACGGCGCTGAAGCACGCGGCCGCGGTCCTTTGCCCGCGGGCGGCGGAACCCGCGACTGAAGAGCGCCCCGGCCGAACGCACCGACCTCCGGCGGTCGGCGGCGAGCCACGGAGCGCCGTGTTGCGGGTGTAGCGACGGGGGACGGCCGTCGGAGCGTCTCGCCCTCGGGGCGATGCGTCGGTCCGGGCCGTCCGGCGAGTTCTCTTCGGGATCGGTCGATTCGCCCGCCCGGGCGGTCCGCGTCCCGGATTCCGCCCCCCCGTCCGCCGCTCGTTCCGTGTTCCCACAGGCTAGCCCCGCCGCGTCGCCCCGACGCAAACGCATCCTCATGTACGTCGGCGCCACGGTCGTCGCCGCGGCCTTCTTCGCGGCGGGCGCCGTCGTGGCGACGCCCGCCGGCCGCGGGCGTCTCGCCGACTGGCTGTCGCCGGCGTCCTCCGCGACGACGGCGGATCAGGTCGACGAGGGCGCCGCCGAGGCGGGCTCGACCGACGGGCCGAAATTGCTGGAGCTCAGCCGGCAGGCCCGGCAGAACTTGGGGCTCGCCGTCGCTCCGGTCCGCGTCGGGACCTACACACGCACGCTCACCGTGCCCGGCGTGCTGACCGACCGGCCCGGCGTGACCGACCGCGGGGTCACCTCGCCGGCGGTCGGGACCGTGGTGACGGTGCACGCCTTTCCCGGAGAGACCGTCCCGCCGGGCGGCAAACTGTTCACCGTGCGGCTGTTCAGCGAGTACCTCCAGCAGTCCCAGAAGGAGTTGTTCCAGGCCGTCCGCGACCGGGAGATCAATAAGCCGGCGCTCGACCGGGCGAGGCAGCTGGAGGCCCGCAACGCCGGCACCCGGGCCCGCACGGAGGAGTTGGAGGGCGTCAAAAAACGGCTCGAGGGGATCATCGCCGCCCAGTACCACGACCTGATCACCCGCGGGCTGACGCCCGAGCAGGTCGCCGGGATCGTCCGCGGCCGGTTCGTGTCGACCGTCGACGTCTTCGCCCCGCCCGCTGAGGGCGACGACGTGGACGACGCCCCGGTCCACGTCGACCCGCTGGCCGAGGTCGCCGCCGCGACTGAGAACGAAGCCGCCCCGGAGAACGAAATCGCTCCCGCAGACAACGCCGCGTCCGCGGAGGCCGGCGGGTTTCGTTTCGAGGTGCAGTCGCTGGCGGTCGAGCTGGGCCAGCAGGTGCAGGCCGGGCAGTTGCTGGCCACGCTGGCGGACCACCGGTCGCTGTTCATCGAGGGGCACGCCTTCAAGCGGGAGGCGGCCGCGCTGGCCCGGGCCGCGGAGCGGCACTGGCCGGTCGAAGTGGAGTTCGCCGAGGACGAGGCCGCCGACTGGCCGCCGCTGAATCAGGACTTCCGCATCCGGCACCTCGCCAACACGGTCGACCCGGAGAGCCGCACGTTCGACTTCTACGTCCCGCTGGAGAATCAGTCCCGAACCTACGAGCGGGACGGCGAGACGTTCACCCTCTGGCGGTTCCGTCCGGGCCAGCGGGTCCGGCTGCGGGTGCCGATCGAGGAGTACCCCGGCGTGATCACCCTGCCGGCGGGGGCGGTCGTGCGGGAGGGGCCGGAGGCGTTCGTGTTCCAGCAGAACGGCGACCTGTTCCGGCGACTGCCGGTGCGGATCCTCCATGAAGACGCCCGGGAGGTCGTGCTGGCGAACGACGGCAGCGTGCCGAAGACCGCGTACCTCGCCCAGGGTTCGGCCGCGACGCTGAACCGCGTGCTCAAGGCCCAGGAAGCCGGCGGCGAGATGCCGGGCGTGCACGTGCACGCCGACGGCACCGTCCACGCCGCCCACTGAAAGGACGCACCGATGCTCGACGCCGTCATCCGCTTCGCCCTCCGCAACCGCGTGCTCGTGCTCGCGGCGAGCGTCGCCACGCTCGTCTACGGCGCCCTGCTGGCCGCCCAGATGCCGATCGACGTCTTCCCGGACCTCGACCGACCGCGGGTTATCCTGCTGACCGAGGCCCGCGGGCTGGCCACCGAGGAGGTGGAAACGCTCGTCACCTACCCGCTGGAGATTGCCCTCTTGGGCGCCAGCGGGGTGGAGGACGTCCGCAGCCAGTCGACCGCCGGGCTGAGCGTGGTCTACGTGGAGTTCGGCTGGGACACGGAAATCCGCGACGCCCGCCGCACCGTGCAGGAGCGGCTGGCGACGCTCGCCGGCGTGCTGCCGGAGGGCGTCGTGCCGCAGATGACCCCGCCGTCCTCCATCATGGGGCAGATCGTCGTCGCCGGGCTCTCCCGGCAGGCCGGCCCCCGGGGCGGGACGCTGTACCCGATCGAATCGACCGGGCTGCTGCTCGAAGCCCTGTCGGAGGGGGAGGCGGATCGGTTCGCCGTCTGGCGGCCGACCGACCGCCGGCGGTCGGCGACGTGGGACCGCGTCGCCGATGCGACCGTCGAACCGGCGACGGGCGATCGCGTCGTGCTGGAGCGCCTCGGGGCGGTCGCCGGGGCCGCCGAAGGGGAAGACGGCGGGACGGAGACGCCGACGGTCCGCGTGACCCTCGACGGCCGGGAGCGGCTGGTGCGGCTGGCCTCCGACGCGGAGCGCCGGCGGGACCTGCGAACGATCGCCGACTGGATCGTCCGCCCCCGGCTCCGCAAGGTGACCGGCGTGGCGGAGGCCTTCGTGCTCGGCGGCGACCGCAAGCAGTACCAGGTCCGCATCGACCCGGCGGCGCTGCTGGAGTACGGGGTCTCATTGCAGGACGTGGAGGAGGCCCTGCACGAGAGCAACATCAATACCAGCGGCGGGTTCGCCGTGACCGGCGAGACGGAGCGGCCGATCCGCGTGCTCGGGCGGCTCGGCCCGCGGCCGGAGCGGGTCGTCCAAGAGCTGAGGGCGGTGCCGGTCGGCGGAAACGAGCGCCGGCCGGTGCTGCTCGGACAGGTCGCCGAGGTGGTCGAGGCGGCGGAGTTCAAACGCGGCGACGGCAGCGTGAACGGCCGACCGGGCGTGGTGTTCACCGTCGTCAAGCAGCCGCACGTCGACACCCGCGGGCTCACCGACCGGGTCGAGGCGGCGCTGGCCGACGTGGAGGACACGCTCACCGCCGACCTCGTCGTCACGCCGGACCTGTTCCAGCTGCGGGGGTTCATCGACCGCGGCGTGTTCAACGTCGGCGAGGCGCTGGCGATCGGAGCCGGGCTGGTCGTCGTCGTGCTCTTCCTGTTCCTGCTGAACGTGCGGACGACGTTCATCACCCTGACGGCGATCCCGCTGTCGCTGGTCGTCACCACGCTGGTGTTTCGGCTGATGGGTTGGCTGTCCGGCAGCGAACTGTCCATCAACGTGATGACCCTCGGCGGGCTCGCCGTGGCGATGGGGGAGCTGGTCGACGACGCGATCGTCGACGTCGAGAACATTTTTCGACGGCTCAAGGAGAACAACGCCCGCCAGACGCCGCGGCCGGCCCTGCGGGTGGTCTACGAAGCCAGCCGGGAGATCCGCGGAGCAATCGTGTTCGGCACGGCCGTCGTGATCCTGGTGTTCCTGCCGCTGTTCGCCCTCGGCGGGGTGGAGGGGCGGCTGTTCGCCCCGCTGGGGGTGGCGTACATCACCTCGATCCTCGCCTCGCTGCTGGTCTCGCTGACCGTCACGCCGGTCCTGTCGTACTACCTGCTGCCGAACGCCCCGGCGACGCACAGCGAGGCCGACGGTCCGCTGCTCCGGGCGCTCAAGGCGCTGACGCGGCCGCTGGTCCGGCTGAGCATGGCGGCGCCGACGACGCTGCTGGTCCTGACTTGGGCCGCCGTGGCCGTCGCCGGCTGGCAGGCGTCGCAGCTGGGCCGGAACTTCCTGCCGGCCTTCGACGAGGGCAGCGTGCAGATCAACGTCTCGCTCCCCCCGGGCGCCTCGCTGGACGCCTCCAACGCGGCGGCCGAGCTGATCGACCGCCGCCTCCGCGAACGGCAGGTCTCCCCGCAGCGGCCGGACGCCCCAATCCGGGCCTTCGTCCGCCGCACCGGCCGGGCGGAACTGGACGAGCACGCCTCCCCGGTCAACGCCAGCGAGTACATCCTCGCGATGAACCCCGCCAGCGAGCTGGAACGGGACGAGGCGATCGACGAGCTGCTCGAGGTCCTCCGCGACGAGGTCCCGGGCGTCGGGATCGAGGTCGAGCAGCCGCTGGCCCACCTGATCAGCCACATGATCTCCGGCGTCTACGCCCAGATCGCGATCAAGGTCTACGGCGACGACCTGGACACGCTGCGGGGGCTGGCCGAGGAGATCGAAGCGACCGTGGCCGACGTGCCGGGCGTCACCCCGCCAGTGATCGAGCCGGTCCGCATGACCGAGGAGCTGCACGTCCGGCTGCGGCCGGAGGACCTCGCCTTCCACGGCCTGACCCGGGCCGACGTCGCGGGCCTCGTGCAGACGGCTCTGCAGGGGCACGTCGTCTCCGAGGTGCTGGAGGGCACGCGGCGGTTCGACCTGCTCGTGCGATTGGAGGAGCGGTCCCGCACCGACTACGCCAACCTCGGCCGGCTGCGGATCGACCTGCCGGGCCGCGAGGGCCAGATCGAACTCCGCGAGGTGGCGGACGTCGAACGGGGCGTCGGCCCGAACGCCGTTCACCGGGAGAACGCCCGGCGGCGAATGGTCGTCCGCTGCAACACGCAGGGCCGCGACCTCGCCTCCGCGGTCGAAGAGATTCAAGCCCGGCTGGACGCCACGCTGGACTTGCCGCCCGGCTACTTCGTGGAGTTCGGCGGCCAGTTCGAGAGCCAACAGCGGGCCACCCGCACGATCCTGATTCTGGCGGGCGTGTCGGTCGTCGGCGTGTTCGCCGTGCTGCTGGTGCCGTTTCCCTCGGTGCGGATCGTCCTGCAGATCCTCAACGCCCTGCCGACGGCGTTCATCGGCGGGGTGGCGGCGCTGGTGATCACGGACCAGACGCTCACCGTCGCCAGCCTCGTGGGGTTCATTTCGCTGGGCGGCATCGCCGTCCGCAACGGCATTCTGCTGGTCAGCCACTACGTCCACCTGATGGCCGAGGAGGGCCAGCCGTTCAGCAAGGAGACGGTGCTCCGCGGCAGTCTCGAACGACTCGCCCCGGTGCTGATGACCGCCCTGACGGCCGGCATCGGTCTCGTCCCGCTGGTGCTCGGCGGGGACGAGCCCGGCCGCGAGATCCTCTACCCGGTCGCCACCGTGATTCTCGGCGGGCTGACGACCTCGACCTTCTGCGAGTTCCTCGTCCACCCGGGCCTGTTCTGGCGGTTCAGCGGCCGCGACGCCGTCCGCCTCGCCGAGGGCACGCAGGAGGATTCACTGGCCGACGCCCCGCACGATCTCGCCCCGGCGAGCCCCGCCTGACCCCGACCCGTTCCCCCGCGGCCGGGACGATCCCGG
>NZ_JBINJD010000013.1:0-60032 GCF_043951915.1 Alienimonas sp. DA493
GGCCGGTGCGAGGGTCGATCGTGTGGACGACCGTTTCGCCGTCGAGTTCGTAGAAGTTCCGATAGTTCCCGCTGGTGGCGAGGGCCCGGGACGCCGGGTCGCCGGAGAGGGCGACGCCCCGCTGCACCGCCCGCCGGCGGCCGGTGGGATCTCGGATCGGCGTTTCGACGCCTACCGTCCAAGGCGCTCCGCCGGCCTTCGCCCCGGCCGCCCGCACCTCCCCGCCGACCTCGACGAGAAAGTCCGTCACGCCCGCGGCGACCAGCCGCTCCGCGACGCGATCCACGCCGTGCCCCTTGGCGATCGCCGACAGGTTCACCCGCACGCCCGGCAGCGCCTTTCGCAACGCCGGCGGGTCGAACCGCACGGCCAGCTTGTCGAAGCCGACGACCTCCCGGGCGGCCGCCAGCGCCTCGTCGGACGGCGCCTGCACCGGGCGGGTTCCGTCGCCGAAGCCCCACAGATCGACCAGCGGTCCGACCGTCGGGTCGAACGCCCCGTCGCTCTCCGCGGCGATCTCCAGCGCCAGGGCCGTCACCGCGGCGGTCGCCGGCGAGACGGGGAACCAGTCGGTCGAGTTCGCGACGTTGAACCGGCTCAGTTCGCTGTCCGGGTCCCACGTCGACATCTGCCGGTTCACCGCCGCGAGTTCCTCCTCCGTCGCGGCGACCAACGCCTCCTTCGTCACGCCCTCCGGCAGCGCCGTGACGGCGACGGAGTACGTCGTGCCCATCGTCTGCCCGCCCCAACGGACGGGAGCCGGGGCCGGGTCCGCGCCGCAGCCGCACAGCGCGAGCGCCAATAAAAACGGAACGCCGAGGCCCTGCAGGGCCTCGGCGTTCCGGCGACCAGAGGCGCTCATCCGCCGAAGTCGTCGAACATGATGTTCTCCGGCTCTACGCCGAGATCGTCCAACGTCTTCAGCACGGCCTGCAACATCATCGGCGGGCCGCAGATGTAGTACTCGATGTCCTCCGGCGCCGGGTGGTCCTTCAGATAGTTATCGTGGAGCACCTGGTGAATAAATCCAGTGTAGCCGTCCCAGTTGTCCTCCGGCAGCGGGTCCGACAGGGCGATGTTGAACTGGAAGTTCGGGAAGTCCTTTTCGATCTGCCGAAACTCGTCGATGTAGAACAGTTCCCGCTTGCTCCGGCCGCCGTACCAGTAGGAGACCTTCCGGTCGGTCTTGAGGCCCTTGAACAGCTGGAAGATGTGGCTGCGGAGCGGGGCCATGCCGGCGCCGCCGCCGATGTAAACCATCTCGGCGTTCGTATCCTTAATGAAGAACTCGCCGTAGGGGCCGGAGATGGTGCACTTGTCGCCCGGCTTCAGGTTGAAGATGTAGCTGGACACCTTCCCCGGCGGCGTGCCTTCCGGCGCCCGCGGCGGCGGGCTGGCGATCCGGACGTTCAGGCGAATGATGCCTTCCTCGCCGGGCCAGTTGGCCATTGAGTAGGCCCGGAACACCGGCTCTTCGACGACGGACTTGTACCGCCACAGATCGAATTTGTCCCAGTCCTCGCGGAAGCGTTCCTCAATGTCGAAGTCCTTGTAGTGCACCTCGTGAGGCGGGACTTCGATCTGGATAAAGCCGCCGGACTTGAACTTCACCTCCTCGCCCTCGGGCAGCTCGAGGATGAGGTCCTTGATGAAGGTGGCGACGTTCTCGTTGCTGCGGACGGTGCACTCCCACTTTTTGGTCTCGAAGACCTCCGGCGGGACCTCGATTTTCATGTCCTGCTTGACGGCGACCTGGCAGGAAAGCCGTTCGCCCTCGCGGGCCTGCTTCTTGTTGATGTGGCCGGCCTCGGTGGGCAGCAGGTCGCCGCCGCCTTCGAGCACCCGCACCTTGCACTGGGCGCAGGTGCCGCCGCCGCCGCAGGCGCTGCTGACGAAGATGCCGTTGTTCGCCAGGGCCCCCAGCAGCTTGCCGCCGGCGGGCACGTGCAGGGTTTTCTGATCGTTGACGTTGATCTCCACGTCGCCGCTGGCCACCAGCTGCTTGCGGGCCAGCAGGATGACCGTCACCAGCCCCATCACGATCAGCGTGAAGAAGGTGATGCCGAGCAGGATCGGATAAAACGCGTCCATCGGACTCTTTGAAAATCGGTGGCTTGTACGACGAACCGCCGGCCGGCGGCGCTTTCAACTCGGATCCCTCGCCCCTCGCCCGGCCTCCCGGCGAACGGGCTCCCCGCGACTAGATGCCGCCGAGGCCCATGAAGGCCAGCGCCATCAGGCCGACGGTGATGAACGTGATGCCCAGGCCCTTCAGCCCGTCCGGCACGTCGGAGTATTTCAGCTTCTCGCGGATCCCGGCGAGGGCCACGATCGCCAGGGCCCAGCCGACGCCGCTGCCGAAGCCGTAGATCACGCTCTGCGTGAAGTCGTATTTCCGCTCCACCATGAACAGGCTGCCGCCGAGGATGGCGCAGTTCACCGTGATCAGCGGCAGAAAGATGCCCAGCGCGTTGTAGAGGGCCGGCACGTAGCGATCGAGGGTCATCTCCAGGATCTGAACCATCGCCGCGATCACGCCGATGTAGCTGATAAATCCCAGGAAGCTGAGGTCCAGCGAGGCGAACTTGAACTGGTCCGGGTCCGTCGACTCCGCCGTGCCGGCGAGCTGGTCCAGCCAGACCAGCGCCCCGGGGCGGAGGAGGTGCTGGAAGATGAGGTTGTTGGCCGGCACGGTGATCGACTGGATCACGATCACCGCGATGCCCAGGCCGATCGCCGTTTTGACGTTCTTGGAGACCGCCAGGAACGTGCACATGCCCAGGAAGAAGGCGAGCGCGAGGTTCTCGACGAAAACGCTTTTGAGGAACAGTCCGAGGTAGGCTTCAGTCATGGCGGCGGAGCGGGGTGCGGCGGGGTGCGGTCAGGCGTGGCGGACGGCGGCGGAGCGAAAACCCAAGCGGGTCAGTGCCCCTCCTCGACCTGCTCCGGCTTCCAGGTGCGGACGATCCAGATAAACGCCCCGATCAGGAAGAAGGCGCTCGGCGGCAACAGCATCAGGCCGTTGGCGTTGTAGCTGGCCGGGAAGATGTCGTAGCCCCACAGCTTGCCGGCGCCGAACAGCTCTCGGAAGAAGCCCACGAGCACCAGCACCAACCCGTACCCCAGCCCGTTGCCGATGCCGTCCAGGGCGGACAGGCCCACGCTGTTCTTCATCGCGAAGCCCTCGGCCCGGCCCATCACGATGCAGTTCGTGATAATCAGGCCGACGAACACGCTCAGCTCCCGGGCCACGTCCGGGACGAAGGCCTTCAACACCTGGTCGACCACGATCACCAGCGAGGCGATCACCGTCATCTGCACGATGATGCGGATCGAGCTGGGGATGAAGTCCCGGATCAGGGCGATCGCGGCGCCGCTGCACATGCAGACGGCGATCACGCACAAGCTCATCACCACGCTGGGCTTGAGCTGGCTGGTCACCGCCAGCGCGCTGCAAATCCCCAGAATCTGCAACCCGATCGGGTTGTTGTTGAAAACGGGGTCGAAGAGGACCGAGGTCGGTTTGGGGGCGGCCATAGCGTGCCGGGCGGCGTGCGGGGCGGGAAACGGGCGGCGGACGAACGGGACGGAGCGGCGACGGGTCGATCAGGACGCGGTGCGCTCCGCCTCCTCCTCGAGCATCTCTTCGGCGGCGGCGGGACTGACGCGGTTGATCTCCAGGAACTCCGGCGTGACCTTGCGGAGGTAGGCTCCGAAGGCGTCTTCGGAGAGCCAGTAGTTCACCATCGCCTCAACGCCGTTGCCGGTGATCGTGGCTCCGGCGAGGGCGTCCACCTGGTAGGCGGCGGCTTCGCTGCCCTCCGGGGCGGGCACCTTGGCGACCTCGAACTGCGGGCTCCACTCCTCGTCGAAGGCGAACTGGCCCTGCCAGTCCTCCTGCCAGATCGGATTCTCCACCTCGGCGCCCAGGCCAGCGGTTTCGGCCTGCTCGTAGAAGGTGACGCCGGCGATCGGGAAGCGGTCCCGGGGGACGTCCTCGTCGAAGTTCACCTCGAGGGCGAGGTACGCTCGCAGCGTGCTCCACAGGCCCTTGCCGGAAACCGGCAACACGACCCGCTCGACGGTCTGCCCGTCTTCGGAAAGCACCTGATAGACCGGGGCGACGTTCGGTCGCCGGCCGGGCACGCCGTATTTCGGGGCGATCGGTTCGGAGTAGTCCTCGTCGTCCGCAGCGGCCTCGAAGTCGAAGGCCTTGGTGCCGGGTTCCGGGGCGACGGTCGGCTCGCCGTCGGCCAGATTGATCCACTGCTCGCGGATGCGTTCGGAGTAGACCCGCTCCACCTCCTCGTTGGAGGCGTCGACCTCGATCAGGCCGGCGGCGATGAGGCGGTTCCGCTGCTTGGCGAGCTTTTCGTTCTCGTTTTGCAGGTCCCGCAGCGACACCGCCGCGACGCTGACCACCGCGCTGCACACCAGGCAGAGCAGCACCGAGACCGTCAGCACGTTGGCCAGCGAGTCTTTATTTTTCGGCTTGAAGGCCACGGGGCGGGTCGTCTGAGGCGGGGTGAAAAAGCGGGGACGGGGGACGCGAACGTCCGACGAAAGTACGCAGCGGGAGTCAGGCGGCGGCGGGGGCCGGCACGTTGTAGTCCTCGGACGGCCGGGCGGTCGTTGCCTTGGCCCGGGCCAGCCGGCGGTTGATGTTCCGCTGCACGACGAAGTGGTCGATCAGCGGAGCGAACACGTTGCCGAACAGCACCGCCAGCATGATGCCCTCCGGGTAGGCCGGGTTCACCACGCGGATCAGCACGGTGACGACGCCGATCAGAATGCCGTACCACCAGTGCCCGGCCTTAGTCCACGTGGAGCTGACCGGGTCGGTCGCCATGAACACCGCCCCGAAGGCGAAGCCGCCGACGACGAGGTGGTACCAAGGCGGAATGTTGTACATCGCGTACATCGCTTCCGGATCGCCGACGCCGGCGACCTCGCGGACGCCGAGCCAGGCGAGGCCGTCGCCGACGATCAGCCAGAGCAGCGTGTCGAAGGCCAGCAGGCCGACGACGCAGCCGGCCATGATCCGCCAGGCGCCGACGCCCACGCCGATCAGGATCGCGGCGCCGATGAGCGCCGCCAGGGCGCTGGTCTCGCCCATCGAGCCTTCAATGAAGCCGACGAAGGCGTCCCACCAGTCGACGGCCGTTTTGTTCTCGATCAGGTCCGCCATGCTGCTGCCGCGCGGCATCGTGGACATCGTGTTGAGGGTCGTGGCGCTGGTGTAGGCGTCGTAAGCCGCCTCGCTGGCGCCGGTGGCGGCGTTCCAGACTTTGTCGCCGGTGATCTCCGCCGGGTAGGCGAAGTACAGGAACGCCCGACTGGTCATCGCCGGGTTCAGGAAGTTCTTGCCGGTGCCGCCGAACACCTCTTTGCCGATCACCACGCCGAACAGGATGCCCAGCGCCGCCTGCCACAGCGGAGTGGTCGCCGGCAGCGTGAGGGGAAACAGCATGCTGGTGACGAGGAAGCCCTCGTTGATCTCGTGCCCCCGCACCACGCTGAAGATCGCCTCCGCCGTACCGCCGACGGCGACCGTCACGATGTACAGCGGCAAGAACCACAGCAGACCGTGTAGGAAGTTGGCGGCGAAGTTGTCCGGGTCCGGCCCCAACCCCAGAGAGCCCAGAACCCAGCCCCGCCAGCCTTCGACATGCGGATCCTCCAGCACGCGGGCCTGGACGAGCTTGTCCACGGCGGCCCGGGCGGCGAGGGCGGCTTCGAACTCCTCCTCCTGCTCCGCGGTCGGCTCGCCGTCGCCGAGGATCGCGTTCTCCAATTCCTCCGGCGTGGTCTCCACGATCGGCGCGGCGGCCGCCTCAATCTCCGCGGCCGGCTCGAGCACCAGCGTCGCGGCGGACAACTCGGCGAATTCCTCCGCCCGCAGGTCCGCCAGCACGCCGGCGGGCAGCGCGTCGAGGGCCTGCTCCGCCTCAACGGCGAACGCCTGCCGGTTCTCGGCGGCGTCGGCGGCCAACTCCGTGACCAGCGCCCGGTTCGCCTGATAGCCCGTATTGTAGCAGGCCATGAAGATGGCCGGGATCAGCGCGACGATGACCAACGTCATCATCCGCTTCAGGTCCATGCCGTCGCGCACGTGGCTAGGCCCCTCGGTCACCTCGCCGGGGGTGTAGAGAAAGGTGTCCGCCGCCTCGTAGGCGGGGTACAACTTTTCCAGCTTCCCGCCCTTCTCGAACAGGGGGGCGAATTTATCGAGGGAGCTTCGGAGCAGCTTCATTGAAGAAGGCGGACGGGCGAAGGCGGAAGGCGGAGGGAACGGACGAGGTCGACGCCGGCACGATCAGGACCGGGGCGGAAGGGTCAACTGCGTCGGCCGGAAGCGCGTCACTTCCGCCTCCCGCCTTCACCCTCCCGCCTGCGACTCAGCCCTCCTCCTCAATGGTGTCGAGCTGATCCCGCAGGATCGGCCCGTAGTCCGTCTTGCCGGGGCAGACGAACGTGCACAGGGCGATGTCCTCCTCGATCAACTCCAGCGCCCCGAGCAACTGGGCGTTCTCGGTGTCGTCGGTGACGAGCGCCCGCAACAGGAAGGTGGGCTCGATGTCGAGCGGCATCACCTGCTCGTACATCCCCAGCGGCACCATCGCCCGGCGGGAGCCGCCGGTCGAGGTGGTGAAGTTCATGCTCCGCCCCGGCGAGACCGCGGAGGCGAAGATCCGCCGCACGCTGAACTTGTCGAACCCGGGCTTCTGCCAGCCGAGGAACTCCCGCTCGTTCCCCTCCAGCAGCACGCTGACCTGGTTGGCGTACCGCGACAGGAAGCCGACGTGCTCGGAGGCGTGCAGCCCCAGCGCCGTGTGCCCGGCGAACACGCTGCCGGAGATCACCCGGTTCAACCCAGCCTTCAGTTCGCCCTCGGTCAGCGCCGCGAGATCGGCCCCGACGCTGGTGCGAATGAGCCGGGGCTCTTTCACCTGCGGACCGGCCAGCGAAACGATCCGCTCGCTGGAGAGCCGCCCGGTGGCGAACAGCTCGCCGAAGGCGATCACGTCCTGATAGCCAACGTGCCACACCGTCTTGCCGCGGTGCACCGGATCGAGCACGTGGATGTGCGTGCCGGGCAGCCCGGCGGGATGCGGACCGGCGAACTCGCGGACTTCGATCTTCGGCAGATCGCTGCCGGGCAGGTTCGCCCCGGGGGCGGTGCAGAGGAACACCGGGCCGCCGGTCAGATGCGGGAGCAACTGGAGACCGAAGCGGAAGAAGTCCGCCTTCTCCGCGATCGCCACCGCGGGATCCGGGGCGAGCGGATTCGTGTCGATCGCCGTCACGAAGATGCTGTGCGGCACGGACCGCGGCGGCGGCGTTTTGCCGAACGGCCGAGCGCGGAACGCCGGCCACAACCCACTGCTCACCAGCCCGTCGCGAACCTGATCACGAGTGAGGGCCGACAGATCGCCGGTGTGGGCCGGAAACTCCTCGGCGTCGTCGCCCTCAACGTCGATGACCAGCGACAGAAACTTCCGCTTCGCCCCCCGATTCACCGCCGAGACCGTGCCGGACGCCGGGGCGGTGAAGACGACGCCTTCGGTCTTCTTGTCCTCAAACACCGGCTGGCCGCGCTTCACGCGGTCGCCCTCGGCGACGAGCATCGTCGGCTTCATGCCGATGTAGTCGTCGCCCAATAGGGCGACGCGGGCGGCGGGCTTCGAATCGATCCGCGCCTGATCCGGGGCGCCGGCGATCGGCAGATCGAGCCCCCGGGGAACCCGGATGAGCCGTCCTCGGTCGCCGGACGTCTGTTGTGCGGAGCGAATCATGCGGGGGGCAGTTCGGGCGTCGTCGCCGGTCGCGGACGGACCCCGATCCGGAACGGACCCCGGGCGCGAGAAGCGACGGGGGCCGCGCGGACGGGGCGTGGGGCGGCGTGATTGTGACGGCCGCCCCGAACGCCGCAACCCCGGCGCCGCACGTGAACGCCTCCTCATCCGGAAATCCCCGCGTCCGCTCGTCGCACTTTCGCGCCCCATGCGGTCCCCGAACCGGGCGTCGGGCAGAGGCGAGGCGGCCAAACGGGGTCGCCGCGGTAGGATCGCCCCCCGTTCCGCCCCCGCCGCAGCGCCCCCGCCCCGTGTCGCCGAAGGAGCCCGCGACGCCGACCGCCCCGCCCGAGGGGGCCGCCGCCCTGCTGCGCGAGGCGACCCGGGAGCGGCACGCGGCGGTCGAGGCGCGGCTGGATCTCGCCGAACTGCTGGCGTCCCCGGCGGGCTACGCCGCCCTGCTGGGGTACTTCGCGGCCTCGCTGGCGCCGGTGGAGGCGTGGGTCGCGGCCCATCCGCGGGCCGACGCCCTGCCCGCCGGCCTGTTCCGCCCCGGCACGCCGCTGTTGCGGGACGACCTGCGGGCGCTCGGGGCCGACGCCGCGGCGCCGGCCGCCGACCCGCTCTTTCTGCTCGACGGCCCGACGGAGGCCCATCTGCTGGGCGTGCTGTACGTGCTGGAGGGCTCCGCCCTGGGGGGGCTGACGATCGCCAAGCAGGCCCGGCGGGCGTTGGGAACGACGGCGACGACCGGGGCCTCCTTCTTCCTCCGCAACGCCGCCGACCCGCTCGGCCCCTGGAACGCCTTCAAGCAGCGGCTGAACGCCCGGGTGCGGACGGCGGCCGACCGCGACGCCGCCGTCGCCGCGGCCCGCGCCGCCTTCGATCAGTTCCTCCGCCAGCCCGCGCCGTCGGCCCGTCCCCTTCCCTGCTGATTCCCCGCTGAGCCCCCCGCGTTGACCTCCCCCGCCCCGATCGACGAACGCACCGCCCGCCCCCCCGGCGCCCTTCCGGGGGAACTGCCCGGCAAGTCCGAGCTGGAAGCGCTGATGGCCGAGTGCGCCTCCGAGCCGATTCGCACCCCCGGCTCGATCCAGCCCCACGGGGCGCTGCTGGCGGTCGACCACGACCTCCGCATCACCCGGGCCAGCCGCAACCTGGCGGAGTTCGCCGGCGTCGCGGCGGAGGAGGCCGTCGGGAAGCCGCTGGACGCGGCGCTGCGGCTGCCGGAGGGCTTCCGGTTCGACCCGACGCAGCCGCGGCGGGGGGCGACGATGGTGAAAGCTCGTCCCGCAGCGGGCGAGGACCGCGTGCTGCGGGCCGCCCTGCACCGGGCCGGGGGGGAGACGATCGTCGAATTCGCCCCCGCCGGCGAGCCCCGTCCCGACACGGAGGACGGCCACCGCTGGGACGAGTCGTTCGGCCTCGCCGGACGGCTGATGGAGCGCACCCGGGGCGTGACGGCGGTCGAGGAGCTGTGCGCGATCGTCACGGACGTCGTGCGGTCGCAAACCGGGTTCGACCACGTGATGGCCTACCGGTTCGACGAGGAGTTCAACGGCGAAGTCGTCGCGGAGAGCCGCGGCGGAACGCTCGGCCCGTATCTGGGGCTGCGCTATCCGGCCAGCGACATCCCCGAACAGGCGCGGGCCCTGTACCTGACCACGCACGTCCGGGCGATGGCGGACGTGGGGTACGAACCGGCGGAGCTGATCGCGGATCGGCTCCCCGACGGATCGGAGCGCCCCCCGCTGGACATGTCCGCCTGCCGACTGCGGAGCATGTCGCCGATCCACCGCACCTACCTGCGGAACATGGGGGTCTCCGCCAGCCTGGTGCTGTCGATCGTGTGCGACGACCGCCTCTGGGGCCTGATCGCCTGCCACCACGCCGAGCCGCGGACGGTCTCGCTGGACGCGGTGCACTCGATGGCGCTGGTCAGCGAGATGATCTCGATCCGGGTGCAGATGCTCGAAGAACGGCAGCTGCGCCGGCTGCTCGCGGCCCGCTTCGCCAATCGCAACGAGATCCTGGACCGGCTGCACTCCGCGGACGACCTGATCGAGGAGCTCGCCGGGTCCGCGGAGAGCCTGATGGAGATGATGCGGGCCGACGGGCTGGCGGTGCGGTTCGGGGACGACGTGTGGACCGCCGGCCTGGCGCCGCAGCGGGAGGAGGTGGACCGGCTGGTGGACCGCCTCGGGGATCGCAGCCGGGACGGGCTGTACTTCACGGAGTCGCTCCGCCAGGACCTGCCGGACGTCTCCATCGCCGACGCCGGCGTCGCCGGGGCGGCGGCGCTGCAATTCCGCGAGCGGGACTTCATCGTCTTCTTCCGGGAGGCACAGGCCCGGTCGATCCGCTGGGGGGGCAACCCGCACAAGGCCGTCTCCCGCGACGCGGCCGGCCGGCTGCGGCCGCGGGCCTCTTTCGCGGAGTGGGTCGAACGGGTGGAGGGGCTCTCCCGCCCGTGGACCGAGGTGGACCGCAAAACCGCGGACGACTTCCAGAAGGCGCTGGCCGTGTTCGTGCTCCGCCGCACCCGGGAGATGAAGGAGCTCAACCGGCGGCTGCGGCAAAAAACGGACGAGATCGAACAGTTCGTCTACTCCGCCTCGCACGACCTGAAGTCCCCGCTGGTCACTGCGCAGGGCTTCCTGGGGGTGCTCCAGGAGGACCTCGCCGCGGGCCGGTACGACGAACTGCGGGACTCGATCGGGCGGATCGAACGGGCCACGGAGACGATGGGTTCGTTCATCCGCGACCTGCTCGCCTTCAGCCAGATCGGCCGGACCGGCGAGTCGGAGCCGAGTCTTGTGGACTGGAACGACGTTGCGGCGGAGGTGATCGACGGGCTGGCCCCGCTGATCGCGGAGCGGGGGGCGACGGTGGAGGTCGTCGACCGTCTACCGACGCTCCTTTGCCGGCCGCAGGACGTGTCCCGCGTGTTCGACAACCTGCTCCGCAACGCCCTGAAGTACGGCTGCGACGGCGAGATCCGCCGCATCGAGATCGGTTGCCGCTCCCAGCCGATCGAACACGTCGTGACCGTCCGAGACTGGGGGGTCGGCATTCCGGAGGAGTACCACGCCAAGGCGATGCAGCTGTTCCAACGCGTGCACATGCAAAAGGAGGGCACCGGCATCGGCCTGGCGAGCGTCGCCAAGATCGTGGAGCTGATCGGCGGCCGCGTCTGGTTGGAAAACCCGCCCGACGGGGGCCTCGCCGTCCGCCTCGCCCTCCCCCACGATCTGCCCGCCGACCCCTAAGATCTTCCCGCCCCGTCTCGTCCCGCGCCGGCTCCCGGTTTCTCGTTCTGATCGCCCAGGTTCGCCCTCCCATGCCTCCCCCGACCGTTCGGCCGACGCGCTTCCTGCTCGCCGAAGACGACGACGATCATGCGGAACTGGTCATCCGGACCTTCGCCCGCCGGCAGCCCGCCCACGTGCTGGACCGGGTGAACGACGGCGAGGCGGCGCTGCGGTACCTGAACCGTCAGGCGCCCTTCGAGCGGGTCGAGCGGCCGGAGGTGGTCCTGCTGGACCTCAACCTCCCGCGGCTCTCCGGGCACGAGGTGCTCTCGGCGATGAAGGCGGACGACGAGCTGCGGCTGATCCCGGTGGTCGTGCTGACCTCCTCCGAGGACCGCGGGGATCGTCTGCGGGCGTATCAGCGGTACGTGAACAGCTACGTCGTGAAGCCGCTGAACTTCTCGCACTTTCAGCAGTTGATCCGGGACGTGTGCGACTACTGGACCGGCTGGGACGCTCACCTGCCGCCGACCCGCCCCGTCTAGGCTGGGGAAACCCTCGCCCCTCGCCGGGAGAAGCCCTGACGCCTGGAAGGGGAAGGCCCTGAGCGGCTTCACGGCGGCGGGTCCGGCGGGCGGAAGTCCGCATTGGATTGCGGGCAGAGGGGCGTCGGCTGCGTTACACTTCCCCCGACCGGACAGGCGCCGCTGCGCGTCCCCGGTCTCCGCGACGGGCCCGCCCTCTCACAATGACCCCGCACCGCCGCGGTTTATGTCTTTCTCGCACCTGATGCGCGTGCTGGTCGTCGAGGATTCGGACGATCATTACGAACTGCTGCGCAGGCGGGTCATGGCGGACGGGCAGTCCGGCGTGGAGCTGTATCGCCAGGCGAGCCTCGCCGACGGGCTGGCGTTTCTGGACGCGCACGAAATCGACGTGGTCCTACTGGACCTCGGCCTGCCGGACAGCGCCGTCACGGACACGCTCAGCCGCTTCAAACGGGCCCGGCCCGAGCTGGCCGTGGTCGTGCTGACCTCCCTGGACGATCTCGACTTCGCCGCCGAGGCGGTCTCCCACGGGGCGCAGGACTTCCTCGTCAAATCGCAGCTCTCGCGGGACCGGGTGGTGCGGTCGTTGCGGTACGCGATCGAGCGGAAGCAGAAATCGCTGGGTCTGGAGAAGACGAACCAGGAGTTGCGGAACTTCGCCCACACCGTCGCTCACGAGGTGCGGAATCCCGCGGCGGCGGCCCTGTTGGCGCTCAGCTGCGTGCGGATGGAGCCGCTGTCCGAGCAGGGCAAGGAAATGGTCGGGATGGCGGAGGAATCCCTCCGCACGCTCTCGGACCTGGTGCGGGAACTGCTGAACTTTGCCGAGATCGAAAACGCCTCCGCCCCGGCCAAGGCGATCGCGTTGGATAGCGTGGTGGATCACGTCCTCGCCCGCTTCCAGGGCGAACTGGCTTCCGTGGGCGGAACCGTCGAGCGCGAGCCCCTGCCGACCGTCACCGCGCACTGGGCCCAGCTGAGCCTGCTGTTTCAGAACCTCATCGCCAACGCGATCAAGTACCGCAGCCCGGAGCGGGACCTGCGGATTCGCATCGTCCCGGCCGACGCGGAGCTGCCGGGCGTCGCCGTCTCCGACAACGGCGTGGGCATTGCGGAGACACACCTCCCGAAGCTGTTCGACGTCTTCTATCGGGCCGACCCCGCGGAGGACGTCCCCGGCACCGGCGTGGGGTTGGCGCTGTGCCGTCGCATCGTGCAGCGGTACGGCGGCGGCATGTCGGTGCGTTCCCGGGTGGGCGAGGGATCGACCTTTCAGGCCACGTTCGGCGAACCGTCCGCCGCCTCGGAACCCTCGCAGTAGCCCTCGGCGATCCGTTCTGACGCCCCAGGCCGCCGCTGCGACGCGGCGGCGGGCGAAACGGCGATTCGGCCTCAGGCGGCGTCGGCCCGACGGAGCTCCCGCCGACGCCGGATCACCCGCCAGACGAACGCCGCCAGCAGCACGCCGACGACGGCCATGCCGACGTAGTTCAGCACGTTCGTGATCGACTCCCGCTGCCCGGCGAGCCAGTATCCGACGCCCGCCAGCAGGGCCGTCCAGATCGTCGTGCCGATCGAGGTGCCGATCAGAAAGCGGACCAGCCCCATCTCCGACAGGCCGGCCGGCACGCTGATGAGCGTCCGCACGCCGGGCACCAGGCGGCCGATCGTGACGGCCCACAGGCCGTAGCGGTCGAACCAGCGGTCCGCCCGCTCCACGTCGCCGGGGGTGGCGCCCAACCAGTGCCCGTGCCGTTCGACCCAGCGGCGGAACCGCTCCGTGCCGACGTACCGGGCCGCGGCGTACCACCCCAATTGGCCGAGGATCGACCCGACGGTGCCGGCGAGGATCATCAGCGTCAGCGAGTACCCGCCGGACTTCGCCGCCGCCCCGGCGCCGGGCATCACGACCTCCGAGGGGATCGGCGGGAAGACGTTTTCGAAGAACATCAACGCCGCGGCGCCGGCGTAACCCCACGACTGCAGGGTCGAGGTGATGAAGTCTTCCAAGGACGGCCCCTGTCGCGGGTACGGAGTGTCGACGCGGGAGACGCGCGCCGCCGCCCGGTCGACGCGGCACCCTGCCGTCGCGCGTCGCTCCCGTCGAGGGAGGCGGCCCCGGAGCGGCGATGGGGGGAATGCCGCGAATTCCCGCCGACCCGCCCCGCCGGTTGACGCCGCCGCGTCTCCGACGGACGGTCCTCGAATCAAAGCGCCACGCGGTCCCGTTCCGTCGATCCCCCCGTGCCGATCGCCGCCCCCATGTCGGATCGCCCAGGCGCCGCACCTCCCCCGGCGGGCCGGTTCGTGGCGCCGTTCGTCGGCGGAGCGGTCGCGGTCGTCGCGGCGACCGGGTGCGACGGGACGCAGTCGGCGCTGGCCCCCGCCGGCCCCGCCGCGGAGCGGGTGCTCACGCTGTTCTGGTGGATGCTCGGCGGCGGCGTGCTGATCTGGGCGACGGTCGCGGCCCTGGCCGTCTACGCCATCGTGATCGAACGGCCGAAGTACGAACTCGACCCGACCCGCTGGTGGGTGATCGGCGGCGGGGTCGTCGCCCCCACCGTTATCCTGACGGTCCTGCTGATCTACGGCCTCGGCCTGATCCCCCCGCTGGTCCGCGACGCCCCGCCGGGCAGCCTGACGGTCGAGGCGGACGGCGTCCGCTGGTGGTGGCGATTCCGCTACCGAACCCCCGACGGCCCCGTCGAGACGGCGAACGAACTGCATCTGCCGACCGACGAACCGGTGCAGTTCCTGCTCCGCAGCGAGGACGTGATCCACTCCTTCTGGATCCCGCCCCTCGGCGGGAAGGTGGACATGATTCCCGGCCGGGAGAACCGCCTGGCCTTGGAGGCCGACCGGGCCGGCACGTTCCGCGGCGCCTGCGCGGAGTACTGCGGGGCCTCCCACGCCCTGATGAACTTCGACGTGACGACGCAGCCGCGGGAGGAGTTCGACGCCTGGCTCGCCGCTCAGGCCGCCCCCGCCGCGGAGCCGACGTCGGAGACCGCGGCGCTCGGAGCCCGCGTGTTCCTCCGCTCCGGCTGCGGGGCCTGCCACGCAATCCGCGGGACTCCGGCCGACGGCGTCGTCGGGCCGGACCTCACGCACGTCGGCGGCCGCCCCACGATCGGCGCCGGCCTGCTCCCCAACAACGAAGCGAACCTGGTCCGCTGGATCGCCCGGCCCGACGGATTGAAGCCTGGCGCCGAAATGCCCGCTTTCGATCACCTCCCCAAAGCCGAACTGCGGGCGCTCGCGGTGTATCTGAAAAGCCTGAAGTGAACGAGACGCCCGACCAACCGGTCGACGGGCCCCGCCCCGAGGACGACCCCCGCAGCGAGGGCGGCGGCGTGCCGGAGCGGGACCGCGTGCGGCCCGAGCGGGAGCGCCCCGGCGACATCGACCCGCTGCCGCAGGCCCCGCCGAAAGAGGTTCGCGACGCACAAGAGGAGCGCCTGATGAAGGTCTGGCGGGCCCCCAAAGGGCTCCGCTACTGGTCCGCGGTGAACAACACCGAGGTCGGCCTGTGGTACACGCTGGCGGCGTTCGCCTTCTTTTTATTCGGCGGGGTCCTGGCCCTGCTGATGCGCGTGCAGCTCGCCTTTCCGGAGAACGACTTCCTCTCGGCGGACCGATACAACCAGGTCTTCACCCTGCACGGCTCGGTGATGATGTTTCTGTTCGCCGTGCCGATCTTCGAGGCGTTCTCAATTTTGATTCTGCCCCAGATGCTGGGGGCCCGGGACCTGCCCTTCCCGCGGCTCTCGGCGTTCGGGTTCTGGTGTTATTTAATCGGCGGAATCTTTGTCTGCGGGTCGATCTTCTTCGACGCGGCCCCCAAGGGCGGGTGGTTTATGTACCCGCCGATGACGACCGACTATCAGCCCGGCGTGGGGGCGGACATTTGGCTGCTGGGGCTGTCCTTCATCGAGATCGCCTCGATCGCGGCGGCGGTAGAGTTGATCGTCGGGGCGCTGAAGTGCCGGCCGCCGGGGATGCGGGCGAACCTCATGCCGTTGTACGCCTGGTATATCCTCGTGGTGGGGGCGATGATTCTGTTCGCCTTCCCGCCGCTCATCGCGGGGGACGTGTTGTTGGAGATGGAGCGGGCCTTCGACTGGCCGTTCTTCGACCCGGCCCGCGGCGGGGACCCGGTGTTGTGGCAACACCTGTTTTGGATCTTCGGACACCCGGAGGTCTATATCGTCTTCCTGCCGTCGGTGGCCCTGATGGCGACGATCGTGCCCACCTTCGCCCGCACGCCGGTCGTCGGTTATAGCTGGATCGTGCTGGCCGCGGTGGGGACGGGCTTTCTCAGCTTCGGGCTGTGGGTGCACCACATGTTCACGATCGGCCTGCCGGGAGTCTCGATCGCCATATTCTCCGCGGCTTCGATGGCGATCGCCGTGCCGACGGGGGTGCAGTTGTTTTGCTTCCTGGCCACGCTGCTGGTCGGCAGGACGGCCCGTTCGGCGGCGATGCTGTTCATCCTCGCCAGCCTCGTGACGTTCGTCGCCGGCGGGTTGACCGGGGTGATGGTCGCCGTGGCCCCGTTCGACTTTCAGGCCCACGACACCTATTTCGTGGTCGGGCACCTGCATTACGTCCTGGTGGGCGGCACGATCTTCCCGATCGTCGGGGCGTTTTATTATTTCTTCCCCCTGGCCAGCGGCGGGAAACGGCTTTCGGAGCGGCTGGGGCGGATCGCCTTCTGGCTGTTGCTCGTCGGCTTCAACGTCACCTTCCTGCCGATGCACTGGAGCGGTCTGCGGGGCATGCCGCGGCGGGTTTACACCTACCCCGCCGGGATGGGCGTGGACCTATTGAACCTGATCTCCTCCTGCGGGGCGGCGTTGCTGGCGGCGGGCTTTTTGGTGTTCGTGTGGGACGTGCTGCGGCCGAAGGGGAAGCAACCGACGGCCCCGCGGAACCTGTGGCAGGCCGGCACGCTGGAGTGGCTGGCCGAGGCGGAGGGCCGCCCCTGGGGCGTGCGATCGATTCCGGAGATCGACAGCCGGTATCCGCTGTGGGATCAGCCGAACTTCGTCCGGGACGTGGACGAGGGACGCTTCTATCTGCCGGACGCCGAGGAAGAACTGCGGGAAACGCTGGTCACCTCCGTCGTCGACGCCCAACCGCAACAGTGCCTCCGCGTGCCCGGCCCGTCGTTCCTGCCGGCGCTGGCGGCGCTGTTCACCGGCGGATTTTTTATCTTCGCGACCTATAAATGGTGGTGGTGGGCGGGCGGCAGCGGACTGTTGGGCGTGGGCACGATCCTCGTCTGGCTGTGGACCGGCGCCGCCCGCATTCCGGAGAAGGACGAGAAGGACGTCGGGCTGGGCCTGTCGCTGCCGATTTACGTTTCCGGCCCCCGGGCAGTGGGCTGGTGGGCGATGACGATCACGATGATCGGCGACATGACGGCGTTCGTGTCGCTGGTGTTCGGCTATCTCTTTTATTGGACCGTGCATCCCGAGTTCCCCCCGCCGGGGATCGCCGACCCCGACCGGGTCCTGTTGCTGGTCGGCGGCGGGGCGCTGCTGGGCAGTTGGGGGGCGACGATCCTCGCCCGCCGCTGGAACCGCGGGGACCGGGCCGGCGCCTTCTACGCCGCCGCCGGGACCGCGGCGGCGCTGGCCCTCGGCGGGGCCGCGGCGTTGTGGGCGGCGCCGTGGCGGGCGGGGCTCGACCCGACGGAGCACGTCTACCCGGCGATGGTCTGGGTGCTCGTCGGCTGGACCGGGCTGCACGCCGTCGTCGGCGTGATCATGCAGCTGTACTGCGTGGCCCGGCGGCTGGCGGGACGCATGACGGCCCGGTACGACGCGGACCTGTGCAACGTCACGCTGTATTGGCACTTCCTCGCCCTCACCGTCGCCCTCACCGCGGCGACGCTCGCCGGGTTCCCGCTGCTCGCCGGAGAGTTGCCGTGAACGCCCCGCCCCCCGAACCAGCGGACGAACGCACCGGGGAACCGAACCTCGACGCCGATCTGCCGGAGCGGCCCGCCCTGCTCTGGGGGTTGGCGCTCTCCCCGACAATCTGGTCGCTTCACTTTCTGGCCTGCTACGTGCCGGCGGCGATCTGGTGCGCGAAGTTCGGCACGCTGGGCCGGCTGCCGGTTTATATCGCCGTCGTGACGGCGCTGGCCCTGGCGGCGATCGGGTGGACCGGCTGGGGCGGGTGGCGGCGGCACCGGACCGGGACGACCGGCGCCGTCCCGCACGACTTCGACGCCCCGATCGACCGGCACCGCTTCCTCGGCTTCGCCACGGCCCTGCTGTCGGGACTGTCGGCGTTCGCCACGCTGTTCACCGCGGCGGCGTTCCTGCTGGCGGGGGTCTGCGATTGAGAAACGCGTTCGCTCCCCCGCTGCTGATCGCCGCCGGGCTGGGCGCCCTGGCGGTTGCCTGGATCGGGCCGCTGCCGCGAGCCGCGGAGGGGGCGTTCACCGCGCACATGACGATGCACATGCTGAATGTGGCGATCGCCGCCCCGCTGCTGGCGCTGGGGATCGCCGGCACGCGGTGCGATCCGGTGCCGGCGGCGCCGTGGCTGTTCGCGGTAATCCCGGCGTCGGTCGCGGAACTGCTGATCGTCTGGGCCTGGCACGCTCCCGCTCCGCATCACCTCGCCCGGACATCTGCCTGGGGGCTGGTCGCCGAGCAGGCGACGTTCCTGCTGTCCGGCCTGTGGGTCTGGCTCTCGGCGTTCGGCGGGCGGACGGGGGGAGGGGCCCGCGACCGGGGCCGCAGCGCCGCGGGGGTGATCGGGCTGTTGCTCACCTCGATGCACATGACCCTGCTGGGCGCCCTGCTGGGGCTGGCCCCGCGGGCGGTCTACCCGCACCACGACGGCTTCGTGCTGCCCGGGTGGGGGCGGCTGACGGCGTTGCAGGATCAGCACCTCGGCGGGGCGGTGATGTTGATCGTCGGCGGGGCGGCCTACCTCGCCGGCGGGCTGGCGTTGTCCGCCGACCTGCTCAGAGCCCCGCCGCGGCCGACCGAACGGCCCGCCTGAACCTCGCTCCCCGCCCCCGCACGCTTCCCGCCCGCCCCGCCGTTCGCCGTGATGCCGCCGTCCGTCAAACGCTTTCTCACGCCGGTGGCGATCGTCGCCGC
Source organism: Alienimonas sp. DA493 (assembly GCF_043951915.1). Lineage (NCBI taxonomy): Bacteria > Pseudomonadati > Planctomycetota > Planctomycetia > Planctomycetales > Planctomycetaceae > Alienimonas > Alienimonas sp. DA493. The sequence continues at coordinate 18,720 of NZ_JBINJD010000013.1, forward strand.
GGGGCTCGCCATGATCGGAGCGCTCGTGGCGGTCTCCGGGGTCGTGTCGGTGCGGGCGAGCAGCGGACACTGGGCGATCACCCGGTGGTTCCTCAGCTTTTCCATGGCCCGGTCCGTGTCGACGGACAGCCTCGACGTGACGGTCCCGGAGACGCTGGACGACCCGGCGATGATCCTCCGCGGCGCCGGGCACTACCAGACCGGCTGCTATGCCTGTCACGGCAACCCGACCACGCCCCACCCGCGGGTGGCCGCCGCGATGCTCCCGCCGCCGCCCTACCTGCCGGACGTGACGGCCCAGTGGGAGCCGGAGGAGCTGTTCACCATCGTCAAGCACGGCGTGAAGATGGCCGGCATGCCCGCCTGGCCCACGGAGGCTCGGGACGCCCGGGAGGACGAGGTCTGGGCCGTCGTCGCCTTTCTGCGGGCGTTCCCGGGGCTGTCGGAGTCGGAGTACCGGGAACTGGTCTGGGGCGATCTTGAAGAGGGCCGGGCGGCGCTGTCCGCGGCGGGGATCGAGCGGGCCCACGTGCAGACCTGCGTGCGGTGCCACGGCGTCGACGGCAACGGCCGCGGCGCGGGAGCCTTCCCCCTGCTGGCCGGGCAGAGCCGGGAGTACCTCGCCGCGTCCCTGCGGGCGTACGCCTCCGGCGGGCGGCCGAGCGGGATGATGGAGCCGATCGCCGCCGAATTGACCGCCGCGGAGGTCGACGCCCTCGCCGAGTACTTCGCCGCCCAGACGCCCCGGCCCTCTGAGCCCCGGTCGCCGGATGGGCAGGCGATCGCCCGCGGGGCGCTCATCGCCCGGGAGGGGGTTCCCGCACGCCACGTTCCCTCCTGCATAGACTGTCACGGCCCCGGGAAGGCGGTGGAGAACGAGGAGTACCCGCGGCTCGCCGGGCAGCCGGCGTGGTACCTCGTCACGCAGTTGGAGCTGTTCGCCAGCGGGGCCCGGGCCGGGACCGAGCGGGCGAACCTGATGCACGAGGTCGCCGACACGCTGACGGAGGACCAGATGGCCGACGTCGCCGCCTACTACGCCGCCGTGCCGGCCGAGTGACGGCCCCGCGATCGGTCCGCGTCCGTCGGCCGTTCACGAGCGACAGGGCGGGCCGGCGGAGACAGCCGGCGGGGCAGGCGGTCGATCGCCCCGTCCCGGGGCGCGGGTTCGTCCCATGAGCGGGCGCCGACGGTCCGCACAATCATCCGTCGCCGCAATCCCGCCGCCCACGGCTCCGCTCATGGACTTCACCGCCCTCCCCCTCTGGGGCAACGCGTTGCTGCTGGCGGGGGCGGGCCTCGTCGTCTGGCGGGCCGGCGGGCGCCTGGCCGACAACGCCGACCGCATCGGCGAAGCGACCGGCATGTCCGAGGCCGTCGCCGGCGCCCTGCTGCTGGGCGTGGCGACCTCCCTGCCGGAGATCGCCACGACGGTCTCGGCCGGGTTGCTCGGCAATGCGGCCCTCGCGGTCAACAACCTGTTCGGCGGCGTGGCGATGCAGATGGCGGTGCTGGCCCTGATCGACTTCTGGTTCGTCCGCGGGGCGCTGACCTACTTCTCCCCGGACTCGACCCTGCTGCTGGGGGGCGTGTTGCTGGTCCTGCAGGTCGCCGTCTCGATCGTCGCCGTGGCCGCCGGCGACGTGACGCTGTTCGCCCACGTCGGCGCCTGGCCGTTCCTGCTGGGCGGGCTGTACGTTGCCTCGTTGTACTTCATGGACCGCTACGCCAAGCGCGACGTGTGGACTCCCAAGGTCCTGCCCGACCGCGACTCGGACCGGGACGAACCGGCCGACGCCCGGGGGCCGGAGGACGACGAGAGCGACGACGCGGAGGAGAGGGAGCCGTCCCTCTGGTCGGCCGGGGTGCAGTTCACGGTCGCGGCGGCGTTGGTGCTGGTCGCGGGCTGGACGGTGGCCTCCGCCTCCGACGCCCTCTCGGAGCAGACCGGCCTCGGCGGCGGCTTCGTCGGGGCGACGCTCGTGGCGCTGACGACCTCCCTGCCGGAGATCAGCACCACCGCCGCGGCCGTGCGGGCCGGGCGGTACACCATGGCGATCGCCAACATCTTCGGCACGAACACGCTGGAGATCGCCCTGCTGTTGCCCAGCGATCTGACCTACACCGCCGGGCCGATCGTCGACGCCGCGGACGCCTCCGCCCTCCTCACCGCCGGGCTGGCGATCGTGTTGACGGCGATCTACCTGTGGGGATTGCTGGAGCGGCGAAACCGAACCGTGCTGAACCTCGGAATCGACTCGGCCTGCGCCCTCGTCGCCTACCTGTCGGGCCTGGTCCTGCTCTACCTCCGCTCCGGCGCGACGCCTTGAGCCGAGCGTCGGCGTTCAATTCGGAGCCGTCGGGAACGTTTGGAGTTTCGCCGGCCAGACGTCCATCCCGGCGCCCGTCTGCGCGGAGACCTCCAGCGCCTCGATCCCGGGGCGAACCGTCTGAACGCCGCGGTGGGCGGGGGGACGGCGAACTCGGCCGCGGCGGCGGAGAACGGCGCCGCCCGCAGCTCCTCGCCCAGGTCGCACGTCGCCGGGCAGACGAGGTTGCCCCCAACCCCACGGACACGTTCTCCACGAAGAGGAAGGCCAGCCCCACGAAGAGGAAGTCCAGCGCCGCCGAATCGACGGTCGGGCAGACCGCTTTCGGCGTTACCACGCGATCCACATCGTTTCGGGAAGCGGTTCCGAAGGACGCCCCCGCATCGGGGGCGGGTCGTTGCCCCTCACGTCCCGGGGAACCGTCTCCCGCCTGCGGATCGGGCGGGCCTCGGCCTCGGAACGCTCAGACGGCCTGACCGCTTGCGTCCTCAATCCCGTCCCAGTGGCGGTCGGCGAGGCCCGCTCGCAGCTTGAACTCCTTGAACCCGCAGAACAGCACCGGCACGACGAACAGCGTCACCAGTTCGACGGTCATCCCGCCGAACACCGGCAACGCCATCGCCCGGGCCACGTCCGCCCCGCGGCCGTCGGCCAGCAGCACGGGCGCCAGGGCCAGCACCGTGGTCGCGGTCGTCATCAGGCAGGGCCGAATACGGCGGGCCCCGGCGACGACGGTCGCGGCCCGCACGTCCTCCACCGTCCGCAAGCGGCGGCGGGTGAAGACCTGATCGAGGTAGGTTGCGATCACGACCCCGTCGTCCACGGCGATGCCGAACAGGGCGATGAATCCGACCCACACCGCGGTGTTCATCTCGGTCCCGGCCAGCGCCAGGCAGATCATCCCCCCGCCGAACGCCACCGGGATGCCGGCGAACACCGCCAACGTCAGCGGCACGGCCCGGAACTGAAAATAAATGAGCAGCAGATTAATGCCGATGACCAGCGGAACGAGCCACATGAGCCGGCGGTTCGCTTCGATCTGATTGCGAAAACTGCCGACCAGCTCGAACGAATAACCCGCCGGCAGGTCCAGCCGGTCGGGATCGCCCTCCGGCAGGGCGGCGGCGTCCCGCAGGGCCTCCTCGACGGCGGCGACCGCCTCCAGGTCGCCGATTCCGTCCCTCACCGCGAAGGCCACGTGGGCGACCAACCGGGCGTTCTCGCTGCTGATCGCCCCCGGCCCCCAGGTCGTCGTCAGCGTCGCCAGTTCGGACAGCGGCACCGTTTCGCCGTCGGGCGCGACGACCGGCAGCTCGCCCAGGGCGGTCACGTCCTCCCGCAGATCGCGGCGGTAGCGGACGCGGACGGGGTAGCGCTCCCGGCCCTCGACGGTGCGGTCGACGTTCATTCCGCCCAGGGCGGTTTCGATCACGCGATTCACCCTCTCGACCGACAGGCCGTAGCGGGCGGCGGCCTCGCGATCGACGTCGAACTCGACGTACGGTTTGCCGAGCACGATGTCCGGATTCACCGTGCCGGCGTTGACGTAGGGACTCCCTTTTAATTTCGCCGCGACGGCTCGGGCGGCCTGCGCCAGTTCCCCGAGGTCGTCGCCGTAAATGCGGACCGCCGTCGGCGCCTTAATGCCGCTTTGCAGCATCACGACGCGGCCCTCGATCGGTTGCAGGGGCGAGGCGGGCGTGACGCCCGGCAGCGTGGCGACGGAATTGATTTCCTCCCAGACGTCCCGGCTGGTCACGCCCGGCCGCCACTGCTCGCGGGGTTTGAGCATCACGTAGGTTTCGACCATCGCCGCGGGGGCCGGGTCCAGGGCGCTCTCCACCCGGCCGATCTTGCCGAGTACGTCGGCGACCTCGGGAATCCGACCGATCAGCACGTCCTGCGTCTGCAAAACCCGCATCGCTTCGGAGAAGCTGGCGGCGGGGTACAGCGTCGGCATATAGAACCACGAACCCTCGTCCAGCGCGATCCAGTCGTCGCTGGGCACCCCCATGAACCGACTTTTCGCGTTCAGATAACCGGGAACGGCGTTGAGGTCGGCGCCGAGGACGTTCGCCCCCCGCTCGACCGGTTTCAATACGGAGCCGAGACCGAACCACGCCCCCAGGCCGAGCAGCACGATCGACGCCGGAGCCAGCAGGAAGGCGCCTTTATGCCGCAGGAAAAATCGCAGCGTCGGTTCATAGATCCCCACGACGATCCGGCTGACCGGATTCTCCTCGATTGGTTTGAGTCGTTCCCGGGCCATTTGGTAGCCCACGGCGAACCCAATCGCCGCGGCGGCGAGGGCGAGATGAATTGGAAAGACGGCGTACCCGCCGCCCGGGAAGAGCTCCGCCGTGAGCCACCCGGCGGCCCGGTCGGCCCACAGGACCGCCGACCCCGCAAAAACGGTCGCCCCGGCCAGCCCGGCGAACGCGGCGGTCCACCGCGACCGCCGCCGACCGCCGAGCAGCAGCCGACAGATCGGGGGGACGAGGCACACCGCGACGATCAGGGCCGCCACGATGGAAAAGGTTTTGGTCCAGGCCAGCGGGACGAACAATTTGTGATCCCGCCCGGTGAGGAAGAAGACCGGCAAAAAGCTGACGACGGTCGTCGCCACGGCCGTGAACACCGCCGGGGCGACCTCCGCGGCGGCATCTTCGATCACCTCGACGCTGGAGCGATCGTCCGGCGTCGCCGCCCGCTCGGCGAGGTGCTGATAAACGTTCTCCGAGACGATAATGCCCATATCGACCATCGTCCCGATCGCGATCGCGATCCCGGCCAGCGACATAATGTTGGCGTCCACCCCGCCGAGCCGCATCGCCCCGAAGGCCAGCAGCACGGCGACCGGCAGCGTGCCGGCCACCGTCAAACTGCTGCGGACGTGGAGCAGGAACAATAAAATCACGGCGGCCGTGATGACGATCTCCTGCCACAGCGCCTCGGTCAGCGTGGCGACGGTTTCGTCGATCAATCCGCTGCGGTCGTAGACGCCGCGGATCGTCACCCCGCCGAGCGACGGCTCGATCTGGCGGATCTTCGCCTTGATCCGGTCGATAACGGCCCGTGGATTCTCGCCGTACCGCATCACGACAACCCCGCCGACGGCCTCGGCGCCGTTGAGGTCCAGCGCCCCGCGGCGGAAGTCCGGGCCGAGCTGAACGTCGGCGACGTCCCCCAGCCGCACCGGCACGCCCTCGCGGTCGGCGACGACGGTTTCCTCCAGATCGCGGACGGCGTCGCCGTCCTCCCCGCCGCCGATAAAACCGCGGCCGCGAACGATATATTCCATCCCGCCGCTTTCGACGGTCTTCGCCCCCACGTCCCGGCCGCTGCCTTTCACCGCGGTGACGACCGCCTCCAACGGCAGGTCGTGGAACCGCAGCCGGTCCGGGTCCACGTCGACTTGATATTGGCGGACGTACCCGCCGATCGAGGCGACCTCGCTTACCCCCTCGACGGCCTGCAGTTCGTAGCGGACGACGAAGTCCTGCAACGATCGTAATTCGGCCAGATTCACGCCGCCGCCCGGCGGGGGACGCAGCACGTAGTAGTAAATCTGCCCCAGCCCGGTGGCGTCCGGGCCCATGCGGGGGGTTACGCCGTCCGGCAGACTCGCCGCGGCCACGCCGAGCTGCTCGCTGACCCGGCTGCGGGCCCAGTAAAAGTCAATCGAGTCGTCGAAGGTCACCTGCACGAAGCTCACGCCGAACAGGCTCTTCCCCCGCACGCTCTCCGCCCCGGGGACGGCCAATAAGTTGACGCTCAGCGGGTAGGTGATCTGGTCCTCCACGTCCTTCGGCGACCGGCCGGGCCAGTCGGTCAGGACGATCACCTGGTTCTCGCCGACGTCGGGGATCGCGTCGATCGGAACGGTGTTCACGCTGTAGACGCCGAACCCGATCAGCCCCGCCGTGACCAGCAGGACGATCAACGGTTCGCGGACGCAGAAGCGGACAAGGGCGGCGAGCATCAATTCGTCCCCGCGTTCGCGCCGTCCCCCGCGGTTCGGGCGGCGACCTCGCGGACTTTCTTCCCGCACTTGAGCATCTGCGACCCCCAATAGGGGTTCCGCAGGGCGTCCCGCGGCAGGCCGCCGGGCTGGAGCCAGTCGCCCCCGCCCCCTTCGACCATCGGGCAGAAGAAGTGGGTGAACTCCGCCTGCGAATCCGGCCCCCGCACCGCCGCCGAGAGCCGCAGCACGGCATGGCTGATCGGTTTGAACGCGACGCGGGCGGCGTCCAGATCCTGCGTTTTTAATTCCGGCACGTGCCGCTCCACCACGGCGATCTGGTCCGCCGCGGCGGCGAGGTCCGCGGCGTCCAGCCGGTCGGCGGCCGCGTCGAGGGCCGCGACCGCGTCCGCCGGCGGCGGTTCGTCCGCGGCCAGCGCCGTCTGCACGTCGAAATACGCGGCGAACAGGGCGTCCAACGCCTCGCCCGTTTCGCCCTCCACGATCAACACCGGCTCCTCCGGCAACGTGAGCGGGCCCTCCGCCTTCGTCGGGGCCGAGGCGTTCGCCCGAACGGGGTCGATCAGCGAGGGGTTCCCGGCGAGCTGCATCTGGGAATCGATCAGGAAATTCCCGCCGGTCGCCACCTTCTCGCCCGCCTCCAGGCCGCCGAGGATCGCCGTGCGGCCGCTCGCCGTGGGGCCGAGCTCCACGTTGCGGATCTCGAATCGGCCGGGGTCGGTCTCGACGTACACCACGCTGTTCCCGCCGGCCCGCAGGACGGCGTCGCGGGGGACGGTGAGGACGCGGCGGTCGGCGGTGCGGCTCTCGGCGAAGCCCAGTTCGCTCGCGGGGACAAGGTCCATGCCGCAGACCGGGCACTCTCCTGGCTCGTCCCGCACGATCTGCGGGTGCATCGGGCTGACCCATTTCATGGCGAGGTCCGGGTCGTAGACGGGCTCGCCCGGCGGCGGCGGAACGGCCGGCGTTTCGACGACCGCCGTCGCGAAGTCGCCGGGGCGGAGGCGGCCGTCCGGGTTCAGCATCTCCACCCGGACGCCCACGGTGCGGGTCTGCGGGTCGACGACAGGGTCCACGAAGGCGACCCGCCCGACGAACTCCTCGCCCGGCAGACTCCGCAGCGTCGCCCGGACCTTCGTGCCGAACCGCACCGCGGCGGCGTCCTCCGGGAAGAGTTCGAGCATCAACCAGACCGCGGACAGATCGGCGATCTTCAGAATCGGCTCGCCCCGGGCGACGTACTGGCCCTCGGTTTTGAGTTTCTCCACCACTGTGCCGCCGAGCGGAGAGCGAATGCGGAGTCGCGTCTCGGCCGTCCCCCGCTCCCGCAGGGCTTCGATTTGGTCGGCCGTCATGCCGAGTTCGATCAGCTTGTCGCGGGCGGCGAGAGCCAGTTCCCGGGCGATTTGATCGTTCGCGTTCGCCCCCGCGGCGACCGCCTGCCGGGCCGCGAGGTATTCCCGCTGAGCCGTGTAGAGATCCGGGCTGTAGAGCACGGCCAGGTCGTCGCCCTCCCGCACCGGCACGCCGACGTAATCGGCGAACAGCCGTTCCAAACGGCCGTCGACGTAGGCGGCGATCGTGGCGTCGCGGCCTTCATCAAAGGACAGTTCGCCGACGGTGCGGATCTGCCGGGTGAGCGGTTCCAGCGTGGCCTCGGCGGTTTCGATCCCCGCCAGCCGGCGGGCCGCCGGGGTGAGCATCACGGAGACGCCGTCCCCCGCCCCGCTCCCGTCGGCCGACTTCACCAGTTCCATTCCGCAGACCGGGCAGCGGCCGGGCTCCGAAGACGGCGGGGTGCACATCATCGGGCAGATGTACCGAGCTTCGCCGTCCCCCTGCGTCGCGGCGGAGACTTCCGCGGTCGGGATCCACCCCGCCCGCTGGGCGAGCCCCAGCCCAGCCAGCAACACGACGACGCCCAGCAGAAACGCCGCCGTCCGCACCGCCGTGCCGACCCACCGCCGCCCGCCGGACCGCCCCGCCCCCGCCGTTTCAGACGGAGCGGGCGCGGCGGTATCGGACGCGGGGGACTCCTGCGACGACTCCGGCGAACCCGGAGTCGACGCGGCGGATCGGGACAGTCGGCGGCGGAGGGCGGCCAGCATCGCGCGGCTCCTCATCAGGAAACGGGGGGGCGAGGAACGGGAGCGAATCAGGCCTCGCCGGCGTCGTCGCCGGACATCTCGTTCTCCGTCTCGCCGGCCTGGGCGGCGGCGAGGTTTGCGGCCTTCTGCTCCTCGCTCAGTTCCTTCCACTCGGGGATGCACTGGGCGCAGCAGAAGCCGACGGTTCGGCCGTTCCACTCGGTCGTGACCGCGGGGTCGACGTCGCCGCCCATCAGCGGGCAGGTTTCGTTGACGATCGCCACGGGGGTCGCGGCGGGGGCGTCGGTCGCCGTCACCTCGTCGACGGCGTCGGGAGCGGATTCGACCGCACATCCGACCGCGAGAGCGGCGAGGGCGGCGACGGGAAGGGACAGCAGCGTGCGCAAGGTCATCGAACGATCCTTCAAACGGGCGGCAGAAAGCAGTCGGGAACGAACGGCCGCCCGGCGGGGGCCGTTCCGGAAGGCGCGGCGACCCCGGTCCGGGCCGCAGCGTGGAAGAGGGCGTCGCCTCACGCGACGCGGACAGCAGAGGGCCCCGCGGGACAGGCGGCGCAGACCGTCAGCCCCGGGGCGGCGGCGCTATGTGAGCCAGACGCTCAACACGCGTTGGCCGAAGCGGGCCGACCGCACGCGAAGGACGCCCTCGCCGACGAACGTCGCGCGGCGGGGGCGAGAAGCTTCTTCCGGCCGTTCCGCCGGGGGACCGTCGACGGGCGACACGACCTGACGCGGGGCAGGTTCGGGCGCGACCGGCGCCGGGCGGTGTGAGCCGCAGCCGCACAGATGAACCGAGCGTTCGGCGGCCGTCTCGGCAGCGCCGCACGTGCAGTTCTCGCCGCAGCATCCGCGGGCGGGGGCGGCCGGCGCGACGGAGACGGACTCCGCCCCGCAGCAGGCGTGCGGAGTCGGATCGGCGGGGGCCGTCGGACGGACGGTTTCCGCCTCGCAGGGGCCGAAGGGCGCGGCCGTCGCCGGACCGCCGGCAATGCAGACCGCCAGCGTCAGGCAAGCTGTAACGGCGGTGCGGAGGGCGCTCAATGCGACGGTCGGCCGGGGTCGAAGTACCCGCAGAGGGTATCTTCGAGTTTTGCAGACCGGCCACCGAATGCAAGATCAGTTCCGCCGTCGCCCGTCGCTGGCGCTGGCGGCGTCCTTGCCGTTCGCCGGCCTCGTTTCCTTCGCCGGCGGGTGCGTCGCCGACGGCGATTGCTGCCGCCAAACGGCGGCGCCCCCGGCGGTTTCGGGAGCGCCGACGGTCGCGGAGGCCTCGCAATCCCGCGGCTCCGCGATCCGGCTGGCCTCCCACCAGGACGAGCCCGCCGGGCAGGACGGCGACGCCTTCTTCGACCCGCTGCTGGACGCGCCGGCGGGCGCCTCCGACGACCGTCGGAGCCCCGACGACGACGGGCCGGGCGAGGAGTTCGCCGACCCGCTGCTGGACGCACCAGCGTCCGAACCGGTGGCCGACGGACCGAACGCCGCGGGGCCGGACGGGGCGGCCCCCGTCCCGGCCGACGCCCCCACGATCGCGTTGGCCGAGGCCGTCGCCCTCGCCGTCGCCCGGTCGCCGCGGGCGCAGGCGGCACGGGACCGGGCCACGGCGACCGCCGCCCGGATCCCGCAGGTGACGGCGCTGGACGACCCGGCGCTGATGAGCACCAGTTACCCGCTCCGCGATCAGGCCCTCCAAACCGCCGCCGGTCGCGTGCAGACCGGCGTGCAGGTCACGCAGCGCATCCCGTGGCCGGAAAAGCTCGGCGCTCGGGGCGAGGTGGTGCGGCGGGAGGCGCTCGCCGCACAGACGGAGGCGACGAGCGCCGAACTGGACGCCGCCCTCGCCGCCCGAACCGCCTGGTTCGACGCCTGGTTCGCCGATCGGGCCGTGGAGGTCACGCTGCGAAACCGGGAGTTGCTCGAACAGCTCCTCGACGTCGCCGTCGCCCGGGTGCGGACGGGGGGCGGGCAGACGGACGTGTTGCGGACGCAGCTCGAAATCGACCGCCTAGACGACCGCCTGCTGACGTTCCGTCGGCAACGGGACCTGGCGCGGGCGGACCTCGCCGCGACGCTCCGGTTGCCGCCGGGGTCGAAGCTGCCCACGGCCGCAGAGAACCTGCCGTCGCTCGACGCCGCCGCGGAGGTGGACGCCCTGTTCGCCGCGGCCCAGCAGTGCCGGCCGGAGTTGCAGCGGATCGGTTGGGAGATCGCCCGCGACCGGGCTCAGCGGCGGGTCGCCTGCCTGGCCGCGAAGCCGGACTTCACCGCGGGCCTCGGCTACGCCGTCGTCACGGAGGAGGACGCCCTCGCCGGCAACGCCAACGGGCGGGACAACGTCTCGGTCGCGTTCGGCCTCACCCTGCCGATCTACCGCGACAAGATTCGGGCCGGCGTGGCGGAGGCGGACCGCCGCATCGCCGCGGACTCCCGGGCCCTCGACGCCGAGCGGGACGACACCCTCCGGCAGATCCGGCGGTTGGCCTTCCGGCTGGAGACCCTCGCGGACCAACTCACGCTGCTGGACGACCGCATCCTGCCGCGGGCGGAGCAGACGTTAGACGTGAGCCTGGCGGACTACCGGGGCAAACGCGTCGGCTTCACCGAGGTCTCCAACAGCTACGCGGACCTGTTGCGGGTGGAACTCCAGCGGGCCCGGTTGCGGGCGGACGTCGGCTCGGCGCTGGCGGAACTGGAGCGGGCCGTCGGCTGCGATGTGGCGGCCCTCGCGCCCCCGCCGGCCGCGGCGGCGCCGGAGCCGCAGCCCGCCCCCATGCCGCAGCCCGCGGCGGACGCCCCGCAAGCCCCGGAATCGCTGCCGGAGGACGACGCCGCGGAACCCACTGCCTCGCAGCGCCCCGCCGCCGTGCCTCCTGCGGACGGGAACGTGCCGACGCTCCCGGCCGCCGCGGCGGGTCCCGGTCCAGCGGGTCCCGGTCTGGCCGGGACGACCGAAGACGGATGGCGGCGAAACGACCGCCGCGGCGGAATCGAGGTCATACCCCCCCGCCGTACGACCCGATAGTTCCTTATACATTCCCCCCGCCGGCCGCCCCGATGCCTCGCCCGCTCGCCCGTTCATTCCGCCGCGTCCGCCGGGAAGCGGTCGCCGTCGCCGTCCTGCTGCCGTTGACGGCCGGGGCGGCGTCCGGTCAGGACGGGGCGGCCCAGCCCCCGCTGCCGGATCTGCCGGAGCGTCCCGCCGACGCCGGCGGCATGTCGGGAGGCGATATGTCGGGGGGCGGCATGAACGCCGAGGAGGCGGCGCCGCCGTTCGTCTCGCAGGAGCCGACGGCCGACCGGTCGCTTCCGCTGCCGCGGCCGCTTGCCGGCGGCGATCGCCCGTCGGACGCGGCGCTGCGGTCGCGGTACGGGATGGCGGGCGGAACCTGCCTGCCGTTCGGGCCGCCGCCGGCGTGCGGAGTAGGGCCGGCGGACCGGTGCGTCGGCCTGCCGTACTCCGGCTTTCTCTACTACGGCACGCCGGCCTGCGACGACGACAGCCTGAACCACACCTGGACGACCTGCGTGGCCGGCGAGGGCGAGCCCGGCGCCGCCAAGGTCGCCCGCCACGCCCGGCGCCACGAGGCGGCCCCCCGCGGCCGCCGCGGCTGGCTGCCCTGGACCCGCTGAGACCGCTCCGCCGCTGCCCGCCGTTCCCCGGCGATTTTCTCGCGGTCGCCCGCCGCGGCCCTTCCCCGGACACGGACGTCCCCATGCCCCGCCCCCCGCTTCTCCGCCTGGCCGCCTCGGCCGTCGCCGCCGGACTGCTCGCGACGCCGGCTTGGGCACAGGAGTCCGGCCGGGCGCCCCTGGACGGCCCGCTCGCCGCCCCGCCGCCGCTGCCCAGTCGGGGCGACCTTCCCGTGCCGGCGGACATTCCGGAACTCCGGCCGGACGACGACGATCCGGTCGGGCGTTCTTTCGTAGAGCCTCCGCCGGTGCCGAACGCCCCGCCGGGGTTGGGGACGACGGTGGACCGGGAGACGAACGTCGCGTTCGCCGGGGCCCCGCTGACGCTCGATCAGGCGCTGGAACTGGCCGCCGCCAACAACCCCACGCTCGTGCAGGCCCGGGCCCAGGTGCAGGGCACGCTGGGGCTGGCCGTCGAGGCCGGGCTGTGGCCGAACCCCGTTTTCCGCTACGTCGGCGAGCAGATCGGCGTGGACCGCGAGGGGGAAACCGACACCCCCGGCGAGTTCCAGGGCGCGACGATCACGCAGGAGTTCGTCACCGCGGACAAGCGGGACATCAGCCGGGCGAAGTTCCTGCAGCGCACCAAGGTCGCGGAGTGGGCCGCCGTCGCGCAGCAGTGGCGGGTCTGCAACGACGTGCGAATCCACTTCTATCAGGCGCTGGGGGCGAAGGAGACCGTTGCGATCCGCGAGGACCTGCTCAAAGCCGCCGAGGACGCGGTCGTGACCGCCCGGGAGCAGTGGAACCTCGGCCAGGCGACGCGGTCCGACCTGCACCTGGCCAACGTCGCGCTGCAGGAGGCCCGGCTGAACCTCCTGATGGCGGAGAACGACTATCTGGAGCAGTTCCAGACCCTCGCCTCCCTGATCGGGCTGCCGCTGGAGACGGGAGCGGTCGTCGGCGAATTGGACGGCGAAGCGGCCGAAATCGACTTCGAGCAGGTCTTCCAAGAATACCTGGACGAGGCGCCGCAGGTCGTCATGGCCAAGCAGAAGCTGCGCGAAGATCAGATCGCGTTGAAGCGGGAGTTGGTCGAGCCGATCCCCAACGTCGTCGTCGAGGCGGGCAGCGGCTATAACTTCGAGGCGCTGGAGACCACCGCGGTGGCCAGCGTGCGGTTGCAGGTTCCGCTGTTCGATCGCAATCAGGGGAACATTCGCCGGGCCGAGGCGGACCTTGTCCGGCAGCGCCGGGAGATCCAGCGGACGGAGATGCTGCTCCGCCGCGACCTGGCGATGCAGTACCGCCGCTACCTCACCGCCCGGCAGCACGTCGAGCAGTTCGCCGCAGTGATCCTGCCCGAGGCGCGTTCGGCGTATAAAAACCAGCTCGACGCCTACGCTGAAGACCGCCAGCAGTGGCCCGAGGTGTTGACCGTGCAGAGCAGCTATTTCGACCTGCGGCAGCGCTACGTCGGGCACCTCGTCGCCCTGCGGACCAGCGAAACGCTGATCCGCGGCTACCTGCTCCGGGACGGCCTGGCCGTGCCGGCGCCGCTGCCGCCCGGGCACCTGGACGTGACCGCCCAGCCGCGGTGATCCGGCTCTCGCGCCGGAATCAGTGAACCCCCGCATACCCCTGCGGGGTACACTGCTCCCCCTCGCTTCCCCCCTGCCGCACCGCGTGATGTCCGCATCCGAAGCTCGTCGCTCTTTCCTCAAAGCCGGGACCGCGGCCGCGGCCGGCGCGTTCGCCGCCCGGGCCGGCGCCCAGGAGAACCCGCGGCAGGACCCCACGCCCGCCCCCGGCGCCCCGACCGATCCCCCCGGCGGATCGCAGCCGCGGGACGATAACGAGGTGCGGGCCGATTACGACGGCTTCTCCCGTTATCAGCCCAGCCGCGGCCACGACCCGGACAGCAAGTGGTATCTCGGCAAGGAAGTGCCGGGCTTCCGCAAAGGCGAGGAGGGCCCCGCCCCCTTTATCGCCCCGGACGTGGAGAAGCTGCCGTACACGATGGAGAACGGGTGGAAGGTCTTCCGCCTCACCTGCGAGCCGGTCTCGCGGGAGTTTCTGCCGGGTTACTACATCAACGTCTACGGGTTCAACGGGTCGATGCCCGGCCCGACGATCGAGGCGACGCAGGGGGATAAAATCCGGGTGATCGTGAAGAACGATCTGCCCGAACCGACCGCCGTCCACTGGCACGGGCTGGAGCTCAGCGTGCAGTACGACGGGGCCGCGCATCTGACCCAGAACATGATCGAGCCGGGCGCGGAGTTCGTCTACGAACTCCGCCCGCACGAGGAGGGTACGTTCTTTTATCACTCCCACGTCCCGATGCAGGAGGCGTTCGGGATGGTGGGGTGGTTTATTATTCACCCCCGCAAACCGTTCGACCCGCCGGTCGACCGGGATTTCGGGCTGATCTTTCAGAACTTCCGTATCGACCCGATGACGACGGTGGTCGACAGCTGGGGGATGGATTTCAACTGGCACACGATCAACGGCCGCAGCGGGCCGTATACGACCCCGCTGGTCTGCCGGCACGGGGAGCGGGTGCGGATTCGCATCATGGACTTCAGCCCGATCCAGCATCACCCGATCCACCTGCACGGGCACACCTTTTGGGTGACGGGGCACGAGGGGGCCCGCATCCCCAAGACTGCCTGGATCCCGCGGAACACGGAATTGATCGCCGTGGCTCAGGCCTCGTCGTTGGAGTTCATCGCCAACAACCCCGGCGACTGGGCCCTGCACTGCCACATGGTGCATCACATGATGAACCATATGGTCCAGCACGTCGGCCCGCGGCTGCGGGGGCAGGCCGATACGGATCGATACACCGCGAATTTAGACACTCGCCCCGCGGTGGACCTGAACTCCAAGGCCCTCGGCGAGGTTCCGCCCGGCTATCCGCAGATGATGCAGGGCATGAAAATGACCCCGCAGCAGATGGAAAAAGTCTGGAACCGGCGCGAGATGAAAGGGATGCGGGCGACCGCTCCCAAGACGTTGCACGGCCTGTTCACCGCGGTCCGGGTGCTGCCGGACGACCTGTATCGCCTCGTGATGGAGACTGACGAACCGGTCGAGAAGGGGGCCGTGTTCGCCGAGATCGTCCGCCGCTTCGGCGACTATGAGCGCTACGACTGGGCGCCGATGCCGGGGATGAACGGCGGCGGCGGAAACGGCGACCAGCGGACGCGATGAGCGAGGCGCTGCTGCGAGTCGCCGGCGGGGCCCTGGTCCTGTTGGCGGCGTACGACCTGTATCGCACCGTGCTCCTGCCGCGGGGCCGCGGCGGGCCGGTCACGCGCGGCGTCTGCCGCGGGGTGTGGGGGGGCGCCTCGCGCGGCGGGGACCGCCTGATGGCCCACGCCGGCCCGCTGACGGTCGTTCTCGGCGTGGCGGCCTGGGGAGCCCTCCTGGTCGTCGGATTCGCCCTGGCGACCTGGCCGGCGTTGGGGGAGGGGGTGACGGCCAGCGGCGACGCCGACACGCCCACCGACTTCCTCGCCGCCCTCTACTATTCCGGATTTAACCTCACGACGCTCGGCACCGGGGACCTCGTCCCCCGCACGGACGCCTACCGCGTGCTGATGATCGCGGAGGCGGCGGTCGGCTTCAGCTATCTCACGCTGGCGCTGACCTACGTGATGTCCGTGTACGACGCCCTGCACCGGCGGAACGCGTTCGCCCTCGGCCTGCACCAGCGAACCGGCGATTCCGGCGACGCCGCGGCCTATCTCGCCGGAACGCTGCCCGGACCGACGGCGGCGACCTCGCAGGATCTGACGACGCTCTCCACGGGGCTCGCGCGGCTCTTCGAGGCCCACCACTTTTACCCGGTCCTGCATTACTTCCGCCTGCCGAAGCCGCGGTACGCGATGGCGCGAATCCTGTTCGTCACGCTCGACGCCGCCTCGCTGATCCGCTCCGCCCCCGACGGGCCGGACGCCGAGACCCTGGCGGAGTCCGCGGCGGTCGAGGCGCTGTGGCGGGCGGGGTTGCGGCCGGTTCACGAACTCGCGCCGCTGTTCCTGCCGGACCGGGCGTCCGACGGAGCGACGGACGAATCCGATCGCGACCGGTGGCGCGCCCACTACGACCGGGCCGCGGCGACGCTGCGGGCGGCGGGCGTCGCCTGTCGGGCGGACGACGCCGGCTTCGCCCGCTACGCGGCGCAGCGGGCCGAGTGGGACGCCGTCGTCCGCCGGTTCGCCGCGTTCATGGGCTACGACTGGGACGCGATCGCCGCCCCCGGCGTCCCGGGCTGACGGGGGCGGGTCCGGCCGCGATCAGTCCGCGGGGCTGATCTTCCAGATCACGCCGGTCCCCGGCTTCGCGTGCGGGCCGTTCTCGTCGACCGGCATCAGACCGAAGTCGGCGACGTACATCGCCGAACCGTCCGCGGCGAACCGCACGTCCATCGGACGCCGCGGCCCCGCCGAGCCGCCCGGGGCGTGCCCGCCGTGACCGCTCCCGCCGTGCCCGGCGCCTTCGCCGTGACCGCTTTCCTGACGGCCGTCGTTCTTTTGGTCGCCGCCGTGGTGGCCGCCCTCGGCCTGACCGCCCTCGGCGTGGCCGCCGTGGTGGTGGGATTTCGGTCCGAAGAAGGTGGTCGACCGGCCGGTCGCCGGGTCGAACCGCACGACCCGGTGACCGCCGTGCTCCTCCGGCGGCGTGCCGGTGAGGGGGGTCATGTGGCCGAAGAAGGCGATGAACAACTGCCCCTCGAATCCGAAGGCGCCGCCCGGGGAGGCGTCCAGCTTGGCGATGGCCGAGTGCTTGGGGTAGGTCGCCACGGGCCGCTCCACGGGCGGGTGGTCCGCCAGCAGAAACGTCGGCTGCGGTTTCCCGTCGGGCTTGAACCGCGGGTCGGTCACCGGGTCGCCGGAGCCGAAGTCCGGCCAGCCGTAGAACGCGCCCTCCTTAACGACGTATAAGTCCTCCAAATCGTTCGCCACCGGGCGGCTGCCGCGGACGTCCAAGCCGTTCTCCGTGACGTACAGCGTGCCGCCGACCCACAGCAGGCCGAAGGGGTTCCGCAGGCCCCAGGCGTAGACCGTCGGGTTGGAGCCGTCGGCGTCGAAGCGAAGCGCCGTGCCGTTCGCCTTCGCCGTTCCCGGAATCGTCGCCCCGTCCGGCGTGGCGACGTCGAACGGCTGATAGGCGGAGGTGCGGGCCGTGTCGTCCGCGGCGCCTTCGGACAGCGGATCCTTCGTCGGGAAGACTTCGCCGCGGGTGCGCAGCGGCGCGGGGGCGAGTTCGTGGACGTCCGGGTGCTTCTTGAGCCACTTTTTATTATCGAGCCCCACGACGCCGGAGTTCGTCGCCGTGCCCTGCCCGACGTACAGCCCGCCGTCGGGTCCGACGGTGAGTTGGTTGTTCTCGTGGTCCCCCAGGCTCGGCAGCCCGGTCACGAGGTCTCGCAACGTCGGGGCGTCTCCCCGCGGGTCTTCTAAAAGAGAGATTTTCGTGCTGTGAGAGATAAGCAGGTCGCCGTCCCGCATCAGCAAATCGGTGACGGGCGGCTGGAGTCCGTCGACGGGCACGCGGCGGCGGGCGCCGTCGGCGGCGAAATGCAGCAGGGCCGGCTCGGCGGACGGGTCGCCCGGGGCCTCGCCGGAAAGGGCGACGAACAGTCCGCCGGCGCCGTCCGGCTCGACGCTGGTGGGATAGTCGAGGTCTTGGGCGAAGACCTCGATCCGGTAGCCCTCCGCCGTCTCCGCGGCGGCCGGATCGGGCTCCGGCGGGGCGGCGCCGGCGGGCGCGGCGAAACAGAGGCCGGCGAGCGCCAGCGGCGCGACGGCGCGGGGCAGCGTGAACATGGGGGCTTCCTGCAAAAAGGGGCGAACGCCGCACCCGGCGACGCGATCGGCGACGAATGCGGCCCCCCTCAGCCCAACACGACGTCCGCCGGCGGGGGACGGGAAGACCCACCGCGTCGACGCCGAAGATACCCCCGGGGCGTATCCCCATGAGCGAAGGGACCCGGTCCCCGTGCCGGCCGCCGGCCGGATCCGTCAGCGTGTTTCCCCCGGCGAGGGACGCCGTCGCTCCCTCGCCGCCCTCCCCGCGCCTAAGGAGCTTTTTATGAACCGCCGCCACGTCCTGTCCGCCGCCGCCGCCGGCGCCGCCGGACTCGCCGCTCTGCCCGCCGCCCGCGCCGACCATCACGAGACGCAGAGCGGCGACCACAGCCATAAGCTCACCGGCAAGAAAAAGGCCGACGTTCAGCAGATGACCGAGCACGTCGTCCTGCTGAACCGGGTCGCCGAGCACTGCCTGGAGCAAATCAAGGAGAAGCAGGGCGACGTGACCGACCACGCGCAGAACCACGAATACGTGATGGACTGCGTGCCGGTCTGCCAGACGACCGCCGCGTTCATGGTCCGCGAGAGCCCGCTGTCGAAGTCGATGCACCGGGCCAGCGCCGAATGCTGCGAAAAAACGGCGAAGGCGCTGGAGGACTCCTCCGACAAGTCCGCCGTCGTCGCCGAGTGCGTGAAGTCCAGCCGGAAGTGCGCGGAGATGTGCCGCACCTATATTTGAGCGAGACGCCGCTCGAGACGGCGCCCCGCCGTTTGAGGCCGTCCGGAACCCCCGGGCGGCCTCTTTTCCTGCCCGCCCCCGCTTGATCGCACCTGATGAACGCCTACGTCCGCTTCGGCCTGATGATCGCCACCTCCACCGCGGTGATGTTCGTCCTGATGTATCTGAACACCTACGCCCTCGATCACGTCTTCTTCAGCGAGACGCGACTTTATATGGCCCTGCTGATGGGAGCGACGATGGCCGTAATCATGATGGGCTTTATGTGGAAGATGCACGAGAACAAAAAGGCGAACTTCGGCGTTCTCGCCGCGGCCGCGGTCGTGTTCGGCCTCACGCTGTGGCTGGTGCGGTCCCAGGAGACCGTGCAGGACGAGTCCTGGATGCGGGCGATGATCCCGCACCACTCGATTGCGATCCTCACCAGCGAGCGGGCGGAGATCGACGACCCCCGCGTCCGCGATCTGGCCGACCGCATCATCAAGACCCAGCGGGAGGAGATCGCCGAGATGAAACGCCTCATCGCGGACCTGGAGGGGGACCGCTGAGTCCCCCGGCGAGCGACGTTCCCCTCGTCGGTGATCCCCCCGATCGCTAGAATGCCGAACGACCGGTCCCGCGGTCGGCGCAGATCTTTTCCAGAGCCCCGTCCGTCGGTCGCCCTCGAAATCCGTGAACCTCGACGACGAACAGAAGGAGGCCCTCCGCAAGCGTCTCCGCCGGGCCGAAGGTCAGGTGGCCGCGGTGGGGCGGATGATCGAGGAGGACAAGTACTGCGTGGACGTGCTGATGCAGGTCCGGGCGGCGATGGCGGCCCTTGGGAAGGTGGGGCACATCGTGCTGGAGAACCACATGGACACCTGCGTCGCCGCCGCCTTCAAAGCCGAAGACGACGCCGACCGTAAAGAGAAGATCCGCGA
This sequence comes from Alienimonas sp. DA493, assembly GCF_043951915.1. NCBI lineage: Bacteria > Pseudomonadati > Planctomycetota > Planctomycetia > Planctomycetales > Planctomycetaceae > Alienimonas > Alienimonas sp. DA493. The sequence continues at coordinate 38,250 of NZ_JBINJD010000013.1, forward strand.
GCTGATGAGCGTCTTCGCCAAATACGGCAACTTCGGCGGCCGCTGAGCTCCGCCGGCGAACGGCGGCGGCGCGGCCGGGCACGGGAGCGGCCCCATCCCGGCGTTCCGCCTTCCACGGTCCATACCCTCGCGGGGTATCACTAGAACGGACGCTCGCCGGTCGGCGGACCGGCCGGCGCGATTCCCCCGTTCCCCCCGTGACGACGAGGACTGACGATGAGCGACGCCAACATGCAGCAGTGCATCGACACCTGCCAGGAGTGCCACCGGACCTGCCTGGACCACTTCTCGAACGTCTGCCTCGAGAAGGGCGGCGAGCACGTCGAGCAAACGCACGCGCGGCTGATGCTGGACTGCATCCAGATCTGCGCGACCTGCGCCGACTTCATGATCCGCGGCAGCGAACTGCACGGCTACGTCTGCCGGGCGTGCAGCGAGGTCTGCAAGAAGTGCGCGGACAGCTGCGAGAAGGTCGGCATGACCGAGTGCGCGGACCAGTGCCGCAAGTGCGCCGAAACCTGCGCCGCGATGGCCGCCTGAGGCGCGTCTCTCTCCGCCCTTTCGAACGCTGAGGCCCGGCCGGGCCTCAGCGTTACCGCATTTCCCAGAGCGGTCCGATGAACGCCGACCTCCCGGTTCTCGACGCCTCCGAGCGATCCCCGTCCGCCGACGCGGCGTCCGACGCGGCCGTCGTCGATCCCGTCTGCGGGATGACCGTCCCGGCCGACGCCCCCCGCGTCGCGGAGCACGACGGCAAAACGTACCGGTTCTGCTCCGACGGCTGCCGTGACCGGTTCGCCGCCGACCCGGAACGATACCTCGACGGGTCCGACGGACGGGAGAAACCGGCGGGAGGCTGTTGCGGCGGGGGAACAGCGGCTCCGGAGCGTCGACCGCCCGCGGCCGACGGCGGATCCTGCTGTTCGAGCCGTTCCGCGCCGCCGTCCCGCCCGCCGGCCGGGGGCGGGGCGTCGGGGACCTACACCTGCGCCTGTCATCCGGAGGTGGTCGCCGACGGCCCCGGCGACTGCCCGAAGTGCGGCATGGCCTTGGAACCGAGCGGCGTGCCCGCGAAACCGGGCGGCGGGACGACCGTCTTCACCTGCCCGATGCACCCGCAGATCGAACGGGACGCCCCCGGCGATTGCCCGATCTGCGGGATGGCGCTGGAGCCGAAAACCGTCGCTGTCCGCGGGGCGGAGGACGAGCCGGACGCGGAGTTGGTCGACATGACCCGCCGGTTCTGGATCGGCCTGACCCTAGGATTGCCGATTCTGCTGTTGGCGATGGGGCCGATGATCGGCCTGCCGGTTCACGACTGGGTCGGGGCCCGGGTTGCGCAGTGGCTCCAACTCGCCCTGGCGACGCCCGTCGTGCTGTGGTGCGGCTGGCCGTTCTTCGTGCGGGGGTGGCGGTCGGTCGTGAACCGGCACCTCAACATGTTCACCCTGATCGCGATCGGCGTGGCCGCGGCGTACGTCTACAGCGTCGCGGCCGCCGTCGCCCCGGCCCTGTTCCCCGAAACGTTCCGTGAGGAGCACACCGGCCTGATCGGAGTCTATTTCGAGGCCGCGGCGATGATCGTCGTCCTCGTGCTGCTCGGTCAGGTGATGGAACTGCGGGCCCGCCGCAAGACCGGGGCGGCGCTGCGGGAACTGCTCTCGTTGGCTCCGCCCACCGCCCGGGTCGTCGATGAAGACGGTACGGAGCGCGAAGTCCCGCTGGACGACGTGCGCACCGGCGACCGCCTCCGCGTCCGCCCCGGCGAGAAGGTGCCGACCGACGGCCGAGTGATCGACGGCCGCGGGGCCGTGGACGAATCGATGGTCACGGGCGAACCCGTCCCGGTGAATAAGGAGGTCGGCGACGAGGTGGTCGGCGGAACCGTCAACGGCGCCGGCGCCCTGCTGATCGAGGCGGAGCAGGTCGGCGAGGACACCGTCCTCTCCCGCATTGTGGCCCTCGTCGCATCCGCTCAGCGCAGTCGCGCCCCGATCCAGCGGGTCGCGGACCGGGCCGCCGGCTATTTCGTGCCGTTCGTGCTCGCCGCGGCGGCGCTGGCGTTCGTCGCCTGGTGGGCGGTCGGTCCGGAACCGGCGTTCGCCTTCGCGCTGGTGAACGCCGTCGCCGTGCTGATCGTCGCCTGCCCCTGCGCCCTCGGCCTGGCCACGCCGATGAGCGTGATGGTCGGCGTCGGCCGCGGCGCCCGGGAGGGCGTGCTGTTCAAGGACGCCGCCGCCCTGGAAACGCTGCGGTCCTGCGACGTGCTGGTCGTGGACAAGACCGGCACCCTGACCGAGGGCCGGCCGACGCTGACGGAGGTTCGCACCGCGAACGGCGTTGAGCAGCGCGACCTGCTCCGCTTCGCCGCCGCGGCCGAGGCCCGCAGCGAGCACCCGCTCGCCCGGGCGGTGGTCGACGGGGCGAAGGCCCGCGGGGCGGCCGCGCCCCAGGCGGACGAGTTCGAATCCATCACCGGCGGCGGGGTCGCGGCGACGGTCGAGGGGCGCGCGGTCCTGATCGGCGCCCCGGCGCTGCTGGCCGACCGCGGCGTCGATCTGCCGACGGCCCTGACCGACGAGGCCGACCGCCTGCGGGCCGAGGGCCGGACGGCGTTCTTCGTCGCCGTCGCCCCCTCCGCCCAGGCCGAGCCGGCCGCCGCCGGGCTGTTGGCGGTCGCCGACCCGATCAAGGAGACCACGGCCGAGGCGATCCGCGCCCTGCACGCGTTGGGTCTGCGGCTGGTGATGCTGACCGGCGATCACGAAGCGACCGCCCGGGCCGTGGCGCGGGAGTTGAACATCGACGAGGTGGAGGCGGGCGTCAGCCCGCAGCGGAAGCACGACCGCGTCGCGGAGTTGAAGGCCGGGGGGGCGTCGGTCGCGATGGCGGGCGACGGGATCAACGACGCCCCCGCCCTCGCCGCCGCCGACGTGGGGATCGCGATGGGCGCCGGCACGGACGTCGCCATCGAGAGCGCCGGGGTCACGCTGGTGAAGGGCGACCTGCGAGGCATCGTCCGGGCCGTCCGCCTCAGCCGGGCGGTGGTGCGGAACGTGAAGCAGAACCTGTTCTTCGCGTTCGTCTACAACGCGCTGGGCGTGCCGATCGCCGCCGGTCTGCTGTACCCGTTCACCGGCTGGCTGCTCTCCCCGATGCTGGCCGCCGCCGCGATGAGCCTGTCCAGCGTCAGCGTGATCGGCAACGCCCTCCGCCTGCGGGGGCAAAAGATCTGAGGCGTCGAACCGACGGGGAACGGCACGCCCCCGAATCGTTCCCCCAGCAGCGGGCGGGCTTCGCCCCGTCCCTTCCGACAAAGAAAAATACGCCCCGCAGGACTCGAACCTGCAACCTTCGGTTCCGTAGACCGACGCTCTATCCAATTGAGCTAGGGGCGCTTGGCCGACGACTCGCACCGGGCGAGCGATCGGGCCGGGGAGGGTATCACGCCGCGGCGGACGGTCAAGCCGAAACGGTCCGATCGTCTCCGGTCGCGGCGGGACGACCGACGGACACGCCCCGCCCGCCGTCGGTTCGCGGCGTCGGTCTCGAGGCCGACGCCGGGGCGGGCGCGATCCGCCGTGGGGCCGGCAAGATAGGGGGACCGCCCGTCGCCGGTCGGAGCGGCCGGCGGTAGGCTGACGGGGCGCCCGCAGCGAATCGCCCCCTTCCCCCAGCGGCACGGACCCGCCCGGTGACTGTTTCTTCGCCCCCCGTCCCCGGCCTGCCCACCGTGCCGCCCGGCGCCGGCGTCGCCGCTCCGGCCTCGTTGCCGCGGGTCACCGTGCTGATTCTCGCCGGCGGCAAGGGCAGTCGACTCGAACCGCTCTCCCGCGACCGGGCCAAGCCGGCGGTGCCCTTCGGCGGGTGCTACCGCATCATCGACTTCGCCCTCTCGAACTGCCTGAACAGCGGCCTGCGGCGGGCGCTGGTGCTCACCCAGTACAAGGCGGCCAGCCTCGACCGGCACATCAACCAGGGGTGGCGGTTCCTCAGTCGGGAGCTGGACGAGTGGGTGGACGTGCTGCCCCCCCAACAGCGGCTCAGCGAGGAGTGGTATCAGGGCACCGCCGACGCGGTGTACCAGAACATCTACACGATCGAGCAGAGCCGGCCGGACGTGGTGCTGATCCTCTCCGGGGATCACATCTACAAGATGGATTACGCGGCGCTGATCCGCGATCACCTCAACGCCGGGGCCGCCGCAACGGTGGGCTGCCTGCCGGTCTCGCTGGAGGAGGGCAGGGCGTTTGGGGTGATGGGAATCGACGAGGATCGCCGGGTCGTTCAGTTCGCCGAGAAGCCCGCCGAGCCCGCCCCGATGCCTGGCCGACCGGACACCTGCCTGGCCTCGATGGGCATTTACGCCTTCGACGCGGCGTTCCTGTTCGAGGAGCTCTGCCGCGACGCCACCGTACCGGACAGCTCGCACGACTTCGGCAAGGACATTTTGCCGGACATCATCACGCGGTCCCACGTTCGGGCGTATCCGTTCGGCGACGGCGACCGCGGGGCGAGCGGCCAGGGCACCGGCTACTGGCGGGACGTCGGCACGCTGGACGCCCTGTACGAGGCGAACATGGACCTCGTCTCGGTCAGCCCGAACCTGAACCTGTACGACCCGGACTGGCCGATCCGCACCTGGCGGGAGAACTACCCGCCGCCGAAGTTCGTGTTCGCCGAGGAGGAGTCCGACGGCGAGCACCCGCCCCGCAGCGGGGTGGCGCTGGACAGCCTGGTGTGCACCGGGTGCATCGTCAGCGGGGGGCGGGTCGAACGCAGCGTGCTGAGCCCCGGCGTGCGGGTGAACAGCTACGCCCACGTGACCGACAGCGTGCTGCTGGACGGCGTGACCGTCGGCCGCAAGGCGGTGGTCCGCCGGGCGATTCTGGATAAGGGCGTGACCGTCCCGGAGGGCGCCAGCGTCGGCGTCGACCCCGACGCCGACCGGGCCCGCGGCTTCACCGTCACCGAGGGCGGGCTGACGGTGCTGGGCAAGTTCGACCGGTTTCCGGAGTGAGTCGTCGGTTGTGACGGACCCGCGAAACCGCAAGCGTACGGCTGGCCCGCTTGCGGTTTCGCGGGTGACTTCCCCTGCAGGGACGAGCGATGGTCGCCGCATACCACCTCATCTGGACGGCGTACGGGTGGTGGCTTCCGAATGACCCGCGGGGGAGCATGTCGCACACGATCTCCGTTCATTCGTTGAGGGAACTCGGCCCCCTGCATCACGGGCGGAAGACGGTTCAGCCGCGGGGCCGGGAAATTCGGGAGTTCTACGAACGAGCCGCCGAGAAGCTGCGATACGACCTGTTGACGTTCTCGCCCGCTCAGTGCGGATGTGTCGCGGAGGCGATGGGCGAAGCGGTCCGCCGGTACGGGTACACCTGCTACGCCGCCGCGGCGATGCCGGATCACGTGCACGTGCTGATCCGCAAACATCGGGACCGCGGCGAAACGATGATCGCCAACCTGCAGAACGCCTCTCGGGATCTGCTCCGGGAACGCGGCCATCGTGACGAGGAACACCCGGTTTGGGGCGGGCCCGGTTGGGTCGTGTTCCTCGAAACGCCCGCGGACATCCGTCGGGTGATTCGGTACGTCGAACTGAACCCGGCCAAAATTGGCTGGCCCCCGCAGCAGTGGGACGGGGTCACGGACTACGACGGGTGGCTGCCGGGGCTGAGTCCTCACCGACGCGACCCGCGAAACCGCAAGCGACCTCGCTGACCGTTTGCGGTTTCGCGGGAGATTCTCCCCTATCATCGCCCCATGCCCACGCCCACCGAGCGCTATCTCAAACCGGAGGTCATCCAGACCGTCAGCCGGCTGGACCTGCGGGCCCGGTTTATCGTGGAGGGGTTCATGGCGGGGCTGCACGCCAGTCCGTTTCACGGGTTCTCCGTCGAGTTCTCGGAGCACCGCCGCTACGCCCAGGGGGACGATCCGAAGGACATCGACTGGATGGCCTTCGCCAAGACCGATCGGCTGTACGTCAAAAAGTATCAGGCCGAGACGAACATCACCGGCTGGCTGCTGATGGACCTGTCGGAGTCCATGGGCTACACGCACAGCCAGAAGCTCACCAAGCTGGATTACTGCATCTGTCTGGCGGCGGCGATGGGCTACCTGATGGTCCACCAGCAGGACCCGGTCGGACTGGTGACGTTCGGCGACGAACTGCGGGCCAGTTTGCCGGCCCGCAGCAAGCGAAAGCAGCTCGGCGACATGCTGGCGTTGCTCGCGGCGGCCAAACCGTCCGGCGGGACGGACGTCGGCGGGGCGCTGAAGAAGGTCTCCGCGATGGCCAAGCATCGCGGCCTGATGATGCTGTTCAGCGATCTGCTGACCGACCGCGAACCGACGCTGGAGGGCCTGCGACGCCTGCGGCACGCCGGGCACGACGTGATCGTGTTTCACGTCCTCGACGCGGCCGAGGTGGAGTTCCCCTTCTCCGGCACCGTCGATCTGACGGACCCGGAAACCGGCGAGAATTTGATTCTCGACGCCGCCGGCATGCGGGCGGAATACGGCGACGCCGTGCGAGAGTTTCGAGACGACCTGCAGACCGAGTGCCGCAAAATGGGGGCGGACTTCGTGCCGCTGCACACCGGGCTGCAGTTCGACAAGGCGCTGCTGGAATACCTGTCGCACCGCGAGGCGCGGTTCTGACGGGGCGAACGGCGGGCCAGGGGCGGATCCGCCGGGGGGAGCCGCCCGGGGCGGCGGCGTTGTCGCGGATCGCCGCGTCGGACCGTACGATCCGCGCTGCTGAAGATTTTGTCCGTCCGCGCCCAACGCGCCGCGTGCCGGACGCGTAGCGTCAGCGCCGCCCGCTCCGCCGACCCCGAGCCGTTCCCCCCGTGGCCGACACTCTCACCGCCCCGCCCGCCGAGTCCGCCCCCGCCGCACCGACGGCCGCCGACGAGGCCGCCCTCGGCCCGGCCCACCCGCCGGGCGAGACGGTGATCGAGGTGCGAAACCTCTCGAAGGTTTACCGCGACTTCTGGGGCCGCAAAAAAGTGCGGGCCCTCAACGCCCTCAGCCTGGACGTGAAGCGGGGCGAGGTGTTCGGCCTGCTGGGCCCGAACGGCTCCGGCAAAACGACGACCCTCAAAATGCTGCTCGGGCTGCTGTTCCCGACGGAGGGCTCGATTCGCATCCTCGGCAAGTCCGCGACCGACGTCTCCAAGAACGAGCGGATCGGCTACCTGCCGGAGGAGAGCTACCTCTACCGCTTCCTGAACGCGGAGGAGACGCTCGACTTCTACGGCCGCCTGTTCAAGATGACCAAGGCCCAGCGGCGGGCCAAGACGGACGAATTACTCAAGCTGGTCAAGATCGAGCACGCCCGCAAACGGCAGCTCAAGGAGTATTCCAAGGGCATGACCCGCCGGATCGGGCTGGCCCAGGCGCTGATCAACGACCCGGAGATCGTGTTCCTCGACGAACCGACCTCCGGCCTGGACCCGAACGGCCGGGCGGACGTCAAGGACCTGATCCTCAGCCTGAAGGAGCAGGGCAAGACGGTCGTGATGTGCTCCCACCTGCTGGCGGAGATCGAGGACGTCTGCGACCGGATCGCGATCCTCTCCGGCGGCGAACTGAAGCTGCTGGGCACCGTGGACGAGCTGCTCCGCAGCCGCGGCGAGACGCAGATCGTCACGCCGGTGCTGTCGCCGGAGGCCCTCGCCGAGGTGCAGGCCGTGCTGGCCAAGCACCACGTGAGCGCCGGCGTGACCCAACCGAAGAAGACGCTGGAAGACCTGTTCCTGCGGACGGTCTCCGAGGCGGAGGCCCGTCCGGGTCGGACCTTCAGCGCCGAGGACCTGCCGGGCGAGGCCCCGCCGGCCGACGCCGGCCCGCCCGCGACCGCCTCGGCGGACGGTTCGCCGGAGACCGCCGAGAAGGCCTGACCGCGGCCCCGCCGGTTCGTCCCCCCGGACCGACGCCGCCGCCCGCCCCGCCCGCCCGCACTCACCCCTGACGTTCGCGTCCCCCGCATGGACCTGACCCCCCGCCTCTTCGACCCGACCGGCTCGGTCCTCACCTGGGTGCAGGTGTTCGGTTCGCTGACGCTGCTCGTGTTGGCGATCGCCCTGATCGCCGCGGTGATCGCCGGGGGCGGCCGCGGGGCCAAGAACTTCTTCCGCGGCCTCGCCGCCGGGGCGGCGGACCTGGTGAAGGTCTCCGGCGGGCACGTTTGGGCGATCGCCCAGCTCACCTGGCGGGAAGCCCTGCGGCGGCGGGCGCTGTACGTGTTCGCCCTGTTCGGCGTGCTGTTTATGTTCGCCGGGTGGTTCCTGTCGGACTCCGGCAACCGCCCCGCGGACCAGGTGAAGGTCTACGTGAGCTTCGTGCTGACGGTCGTCGGCTGGCTCACGCTACTCGTGATGCTCCTGCTGTCCTGCTGGGGCATCCCGGAGGACATCCGCCGCCGCAGCCTGCACACCGTCGTCACGAAGCCGGCCCGGCGGAGCGAGGTCGTGCTGGGGCGGATGCTGGGCTACTCGCTGATCGGCACGGTGATCCTCGCCGTGATGGGCCTGGTGGGCTACGTGTGGATCGTTCGCCAGGCCGACGGGGCGGACGTGGAGGGCGCCCTGGTGGCCCGCCGCCCGGTGTTCGCCATGGAGGATCAGTACGCCGTCGACCCGGAGACCGGCCGGCAGGTCCTGGTGCAGCGCGGCCTGCAGTTCTGGGACCGCGAGGGCCGCCCGACGGACAAGGGGCTGAACGTCGGCAACATCTGGGAGTACCGCGGCTATATCGACGGCGCCTCCCGCATGTTCGCCGCCTACACCTTCGACGGCGTCACCGAGGACGTCTTCCGCGACGTCACCCTGGAGGACGCCGCCACCGGCGAGCGGACCGAGGGCCAGGTGCTTCAGTTCGAAAGCGACTTCGAGGGCTTCCGGACGATCAAGGGGAACATGAACCGGGGCCTGCTGATCCAGTTCACCTACGTGAACCCGGAAACCGGCCTGACGGCGCCCGATCCGAAGCTGATCGAGCTGCAGGAGTTCGACGGCAACGTCCACAACCTGCCGGTCCAGTTCGCCTCCCGCGACCCGGAGACCGGCGAGTTGGCGAACTACGACCTGATGCGGGACTTCGTCACCGACGACGGCCGGCTGACCGTCGAGGTGCGGTCGCTGGACCCGCAGCAACTCCTCGGCATGGGCCGGGCCGACCTGTTCATCCGCCCGCCCGACGGCCCGTTCGAGCTGAGCTACCTCGGCAGCATCGTCGCGCTCTGGCTCAAAATGATTCTGCTGGTCGCCCTCGGGGTGACGGCGGGGACGTTCGTGAAGGGGCCGGTGGCCACGCTGTTGGTCTTCACCCTGCTGATTGTCGGCCAGCAGGCCCACGCGCTGATGAACGAGCTGGTCGTGGGGGTGTTCGACCCGACGAACCTCGACGGCAGCGACCAGGGCGGGCCGATCGAAGCCGCCTACCGCATCCTCACGCACATGAACACCGTCAAGGATCTGCCGGAGGGCGTCGGCACCACGGTCATCCAGACGCTGGACCAGGGCATCCTGTACCTGATGTGGGCGCTCTCGCAGGTCATTCCGGACTTCAGCGCCTTCGACACCGCCGCCCGCACCGCGGAGGGCTTCGCCATCCCGAGCAGCGACCTCGCCTGGGCCGCGCTGGTGACGCTCGGCTTCCTGATCCCCTGCTACATCGTCGGCTCCCTCAGCCTGCGGTCGCGGGAGCTGGAGGCGAAGTGACCGCCCGTTCCGCGGATCGCCCCGCCGGTTCCGTGCAAACCTCGCCCGCCGTCCCACGCTTCGCCGCCGTCCGTCGTAATCTCGGCGGACCCCGACCATTCCACCCCGCCCCCTGATGAACGAGTTCACCCCCCGGCAGCGGAAGATCACCTACGCGGTGGCCCTGCTGTTGTTGTCGATCCCGATCATCTGGCTCGGTCGTCCGGCCTCCGTGGCCAGCGCCGACCGCGCGGAGGGCGACGACGCCGGCGGCATGCTGTCCCAGAAGCGGGACGCCTTCACCCTCGGCGAGGCGAGCCTGGGCAACGTGGACCCGTCCAGCAGCACGATGAACCTCGTGCTGTTCGGCCTGCGGGGCGTGGCGACGAACGTCCTCTGGCAGGACGCGATGGACGCCAAGGAGAAAAAGGACTGGGCCCGCCTCCGCAGCGACGTGGACAGCATCACCCTGCTCCAGCCCCACTACGAAAAGGTGTGGGACTTCCAGGGCTGGAACCTCGCCTACAACGTCGCCGCGGAGTGGGACGGCGTGCCGGACCGCTGGTACTGGGTGAAGGAAGGCACGAAGTTCGTGATGGACGGCGTGGACCGGAATAGCCAGAGCCCGGACCTGCGGTTCAAGGTCGGCCAGATCCTCGGTCAGAAGATCGGCAATGCCGACGAGAAGAACTACTACCGCGAGTACTGGAACGAGGATCCGGACGTCGCCGCCTTCGGCGGCCAGACCGACCCGGAACTGAACCGGGACCCGGCGGAGACCCGCAGCTTCCCGCATCACCACCTCGCCAGTAAGTCCTGGTACCAGTACAGCGTCGAGGCGAACGACAATCCGAAGTTCCCCCGGCAATCGCAGATGATCGAGGAGCTGTTCGTCTCCAAGCCGGCCGAGGCGCAGCGGCAGTACGCCGAGGCGATCGAGGAGGCCGGCGAGTTCGCCGACGCCCCCGCCGCCTGGTCCGACGCCCGCCGCGACTGGGTCGAGGGGCTCGGCAAGCGTCGGCTGCCCACCTTCATCGGGGCGACGGTCTTCGTGGAGGCGGACGAGGAGGACGTCCGGCAGATGACCGAGGAGGTCAACGCCCGCCTCGCGGAATACGGCATCGAACGCCGCTTCACGGAGGACGAGGTCCGGGCCGAGATCGCCCGCAAGCGGAACTCCCTCAACTACGACTTCTGGAAGGAGAAGGCGACGCTCGAGGCCCGTCCGGAGACGGTGAAGGCCCGCCAGCTGGTCTACGAGGGCAAGCTGGCGCTGGTCAGCGACGAACCCGGCGCCCAGAAGATCGCCGCGGAGAAGCTCTGGGAAGGCCTCGAACTGTGGGAGAAGGTCCTCACCGAAAGCCCGCTGGGGACCGAGGACGTGTTGGGGCTGTCGGAGCGGATGGTGGACCTCGTGTACCTCCGCGACGCCCTGCAGTTCACCACCGGCGCCGCCGAGCTGCCGGAGGACGCCCCGCTGTACGACCTGTGGAACAACTCCGACGCGTCGGCCCGCGAGGAGGCGATCGATGAGTTCGAGTACGAACGCCGCAACAACATCATTCGCGGCTGAGCGCCCCGGTTCGCCCCCGCGGAGGTCCCCCCGCGGAGGTCCCCCCGCGGGGGCGGCGGGCGTTCTTGCCGGTGGCGGGCGGCCGCGCTCGGGGTGATAATGAAGCGTCCTTCATTCGACGATCACCCCGCCGCCCTGCCGATGCCGCAAACGCTCCCGCCGCAAACCGACACCGACGCCCCCGAGGAGGCCGCGCCCGAGCGGGCCGCCGCCGAGCCGCAGCCGCGCACGCCGGCCCCGGACGCCGGGCCCCGCAGCGAACGCGGCCGCCCCACGGCCCTGAAGCTGGCGGAGTTGTGCCTGAAGTTCCGCGGCCGGGACACGAAGGTGCTCGACCTTACCGCGGTCACGCCGGTGTTCGACTACTTCGTACTGACCACCGGCTCCAGCAAGCGGCAGATGGTGGCGCTGGCCGAGGAGGCGGACCTCGTGATGAAGCGGTCCGGCGCCCCGAAGCTCGGCGGCGAGGGCGACGAGAGCGGCCTGTGGATCCTGCGGGACTACGGCGACGTCGTGCTGCACGTCCTCACCGACGACAGCCGCGATTTGTACGACCTGGAAGGGCTCTGGGGCGACGCGGAACACGTTGACTGGCGGGCCGAACTCGGCTTGCCGGCGGAGGAGGCCGCCGTCGAGGACGAGAGCCCGGCCGCCTCCGAGGAAGAGTAGTCGCGAGGACGAGTCGCCCCGGCCGACGAATCGCCGCCGGGCGGCCGCGGGAGGGGGCGAATCGACGCCGGTCTGATAGATTGCCGGCATGGACTTTCTCGACGCCGCCCGGACCCGTTTCGCCCCCGCCCTCGCCCCGCATCTGCCGGAGGGGGCGTCGGTCGAGACCTTCCTCGACCTGATCCGCCCGGCGAACGACCCGCGATTCGGCGACTTCCAGGCGAACTTCGCCATGCCGCTGGCCAAGCGGGCGAAGAAGCCGCCCCGGGAGTTGGCCGCGGAGATCGCCGCCGCCGCGGAGTTGACGGACCTGTTCGAGGAGCCGGAGGTCGCCGGCCCGGGGTTCATCAACCTGCGGGTGAAAGACGACGTGCTCGCCGCGGAGACCGCGCAACTGGCCGCCGACGAACGGCTGGGCGTGCCGGTCGCGGCGGACCCGCGGACGATCACCGTCGACTTCTCCAGCCCGAACGTCGCCAAGCCGATGCACGTCGGCCACCTGCGGACGACGGTCATCGGCGACGCGGTGGTGCGCATCCTGAAGTTCCAGGGGCACCACGTCATCGGGGACAACCACCTCGGCGACTGGGGCACCCAGTTCGGCATGCTGCTGTACGGTTATAAAAACTTCCGCGACGAAGCGGCGTATCAAGCCGACGCCGTCACGGAATTGGCCCGGCTCTACCGTACGGTGAACGCCCTCGGCGATTATCAGGCCGCGAAGAAAAAGCGGCCGAAGCTGGAAGCCGCCGTCGAGAAGACGCGGCAGGCGGTCACGGACTTCCCCCCGCCGGCCGATAAGGCGGCGAAGAAGCAGTTGTTCAAATTGAAGCAGGAGGCGGCGTCCGCCGCGGACGCTCTGGCGTCCGCGACGGCGAAAATCGCCGCGATCGAGGCCGACCCGTCTCTCAAAGCCCTCGCCGACGCCCACCCGGAGATCGCCGCCGCGGCCCGAAACGAAACGGCCAAGCTGCACGCCGGCGACTCCGAGAACAAGCGGCTGTGGGAGGAGTTCCTCCCGCCCTGTCTCGCCGCGTTGCAGGTCATTTACGACCGGCTCGGCGTGCGACACGACGCCGTCTACGGGGAGAGCTTCTATCAGCCGATGCTCGCCGACGTCGTCGAGGAGTTATTGCAGAAAGGCATCGCGGAGGAGTCCGACGGGGCGGTCGTCGTGCGGGGGAACGTCGACCCGGCCGGCAAGGCAATCCCGGGGCCGTTCGTGATCCGCAAGGGCGACGGGGCCTTCCTGTACGGCACCACCGACCTCGCCACGGTGAAGCATCACGTCGACGAACTCGGCGCCGACGCGATGCTGTACGTCGTCGACAGCCGGCAGGGGGACCACTTCGCCAACGTGGCCGCCACCGCGCGGCGGTGGGGTTACGACGAGACGGAATTCAAACACGTCTCCTTCGGCACGGTGATGGGCGAGGACCGCAAGCCGTTTAAAACCCGCAGCGGGGACACGATCGGCCTGGAGTCGCTGCTGGACGAAGCCGTCGAGCGGGCGCTGGCGATCGTCTCCGAAAACGACGACGCCAAGCCGGACGGCCCCGAACTGGACGCCGCCGAACGTCAGGCCGTCGCGGAAGCCGTCGGGATGGGCGGAATCAAATACGCCGACCTCGCCCACAACCGTGAAAGCGACTACGTGTTCAGTTGGGACAAGATGCTGTCCACGACCGGCAACACGGCGACCTATATGCAGTACGCCCACGCCCGGGTCTGCGGCATCTTCCGCAAGGGCGCGGTCGACCGAGAGGCCCTGCGGGCCGAGTTCGTCGCCGACGACGGCGCCGTGCTGCTCACCGACCCCTCGGAGCGGGCGATGGCCCTGCAACTGAACCGCTTCGCCGAGGCGGTGCGGGAGGCCTCACGCGACCACCGGCCGAACGTGCTGACGGACTATCTGTTCGACACCGCCAAAGCCTTCAGCGCCTTCTACGACGCCTGCCCGATCGTCAAGGCGGAGACCGAGGAGTTGAAGACGAGTCGACTCATCCTCGCCGACACGACCGCCCGCGTGATGGCCGCGGGGCTCGGCCTGCTGGGCATCCGCGTGCTCGAACGAATGTAGGGGGAAGCTCCGAGACCAAGAAATCAAGAACCAAAGGGGCGCCGGGGCTCGGCACCTTGGGTTCTTGATTTCTTGATCTTGGAGTTTCCAGCGCAGCGAGCCCTACACGGCCAGCTTCGAAAAGATCATCCGGCCGCTGTTGTTCTGCAGCACGCTGGTGACTTCGACCTGCACCTCGTAACCCTGCTTGGGGGCGGCTTCCTCGCAGACGACCATCGTGCCGTCGTCCAGATAGCCGACGCCCTGCCCCGGGGCCTCGCCGCGTTTTTGGATCTTCAGGTTGAAGCGATCGCCCGGCAGGTGCCGAGGCTTGAGGGCGTTGGCGACGACGTTCAGGTTCACGCTGCCGATGCCCCGGGCCGAGGCCGCCCGGGCGAGGTTCTGGTCGTTCGTCACTAATCGGGCGCCCATTTCGTCCGCGAGGGAGAGCAGCCGGTGCTCGGCCGCCTGGCCGGTCAGCTCCTCGCCGGTCGCTTCGACGCGGACGTGGTTCCCCGGCAGGTCGCGAAGCTTTTGCAGCATGTCCAGCCCCCGGCGGCCGCGGGCGCGACGGGACTTCTCCGGGCTGTCGGCGACGGACTGCACAAGGTTGATGACGAAGTCCGGCACGACCAGCAGCGTGTCCGCCAGCCCGGCCTCCGCCAGACCGACGATGCGACCGTCGATCAGGGCGCTGTCGTCCAGCACCAGCGGGCGGCCGCCCTTCAACTCCCGGCTGAACTCCACGAAGGGGATGATAAATCGGAACTCCCCCTTCGTCTGCAGCAGGAAGGACACGCTGACGTATACCAGCGCCAACGGCACGATGATCTCCACCAGGCCTTCCCAACTCGTCTCCGCCACGAAGGGGGAGAGCGCCTGCAACAACAGGTAGCTCAACAGGGAGCCGACCAGCACGCCGAAATAGACGGCGGAGATGTCCTCGATCCGTTTGCGGCGGATCACCAGGTCGGCGACCACGAACGCCGACATCAACGCCGTCACCGTCAGCCAGGTGAGAAACGGGTGCGCGTTGACCAGATCCGGGCGGTCGGTCGACAACGAATTGACGAACACCGCGGTCGCCCCGCTGGCGGCCAGGATGTACAGGAGCCGCAGCGCTGTGAGCAACATGGAGATTGACCGGCGGAACGCCGGGGAGAACGAGCGACGGGACGGCGCCGGGGCGGCATGCGACACGGCGCCGCGGGGGAGCCCCCGATTCTAAAGGCGCCCGACGGGGCGTAAAGCGGCGACTCCGCCCCGCGGCCCCCGCCGCGGCCGCCGACGGCGTTCCTTTCCGCACGGCCCCGCGCGGCGATTCAATCCCCGCTTCCGGCGTCCCCGCGCAGCCGGGCGTGACCGGTCAGCAGTTCGTGCAAAGTCCCCAGCGACTGGGGGATCACGCTGGCGTTCGCCGTGACCGTCATGAAGTTCCCGTCGCCCGGCCACCGCGGTACGAGGTGCCAGTGCAGGTGCCCCGGCAGCCCCGCCCCGGCGACCGCCCCGAGGTTCAGCCCCACGTTGAACCCCTGGGCGTTCAGCGTCTCCCGCATGGCGACCACGGCGTCGGCCAGCAGCGACTGGCAGGCGGCGGACTGCTCCGGCGACAGCTCCGTCAGGTCCCCGCGGTGCTCCAGCGGGGCGACCAGCAGGTGACCGTTGTTGTAGGGGAAGCGGTTCAGCACCGCGACGGCCGGCCCGCGACGGGCGACGACCAGCCGCTCCGCGTCCTCGGACGGGTTCGCGGCCGCGTCGCACAGGAAGCACCCGGTCCCTCCCCCGTCGGGAACCCGCGGGGCCTTGGCCCGGTTCGGGTCCTTGATGTAGTCCAGCCGCCAAGGGGCCCACAGGCGGGCGCGGGTCGATTCGTCCATGGGAGTTTTCTGGCGGGGGTCCCGCGAAACCGCAAGCGGGCCGCGGTACGCTGGCAGTTTCGCGGGGGCGACCAGGAGGAACCGAGGAGACCAGATGCACGCCGTCGTCACCGCCGTCGGCCCGGACAACCGCGGGCTCGCCGATCCGATCATCCATCACCTCACGAGCGCCGGCGCGAACCTGCACGAAATCCAGATGTACGACCGCGATCAGGAGCACCTGTTCGCGATGCTGGTGCGGGCCGAGTGGGAGGACGACGCCGACTCCGCCACGCTGCGGGCGGACTTGGACCGGATCGGGTCCGAGCGGGGCCTCAGCGTGCGGACCTGGGTCCCGGGGGAGCGGACCCCGCCGCGGCTGGCGATCTGCACGACCTACCGCCCGGAGCCCGCGACCGCCGTGCTGCGAGCCGTCCGCGACGGCCGGCTGAAGGCGGAGGTCTCCTGCGTGATCGGCAACCGCCCGACCTGCCGGGGCGTCGCGGAGGAGTTCGGCGTGCCCTTCTTCGACATCGGCGACGACCGCGGCGCCCCGGACAACGAACGGCTGGTCGATCTGCTGGACGAGCACGCCGTCGATTACGTCCTGCTGGCCCGCTACATGCGGGTCCTGCCGGCGGCGGTTTGCTGGAAGTACGCCGGCGGTCGCATCCTCAATCTGCACCACGGCCTGCTGCCCCCCTTCCCCGGCTTCCGCCCCTACGAGGACGCCCACGCCCGCCACATGCTGACCTACGGGGCGACGGTGCACTTCATCGTCCCCGAACTGGACGCCGGCGAGCAGATCGTCCACCAGGCCACCTTCACCGTCCCGCCCGGCACCCCGCTGAAGGAGATCAAGCGGCGGGGCGAAACGGAGCACGAACCCGCCGTGCTGACCGAGGGCGTCCGCCGCGTGCTGGACGGCGAGGTCGCCCTGCGGTTCCACCGCGTCGTCCCGGTCACGTAGCGCCCGCTAGTGTCCTGAGTTGGAAGTTCGCTCGCATCTTCGACGGACCCGGTCGAGGATTAAATCGGCGTCGGTCGTCCACACGAATGGCTTGGCGTTCCGGTTGTGTTGGGCGACGTAGTCGTTGATCGCCCGCTCCAACGCCGGCACGCTTTTAAACACGCCCCGCCGCAGTCGTCTGGTCGTCAGTTCCGCGAAGAACCGCTCGACCTGATTGATCCACGAGGCCCCCGTCGGCGTGAAATGCACGTGATACCGCGGCCGCCTGGCGAACCACCGCCGCACCCGGTCGGTCTTGTGCGTGGCGTAGTTGTCCATGATCACGTGCAGTTCGACGGCCTCGCCGTTCGCGTCCGTCGCGGGAATCGCCGCGTCGAGCTGATTGAGGAACCGCACGAACTCCGCGCTGCGGTGGCGTCGCATGCACTTGCCGACGACCTCGCCGGTGGCGACGTTCAACGCCGAGAACAGGCTCGTCGTCCCGTGCCGGACGTAGTCGTGCGTGTGCGACTCCGGCCGTCCGGGCCGCATCGGCTCGACCGGCGCCGAACGCTCGAGGGCCTGGCGCTGACTCTTCTCGTCCACCGAGAGCACGATCGCGTGTTGCGGCGGCGCCAGGTACAGGCCGACGACGTCGCGGACCTTCTCCACGAACTGCGGATCCTTGGAGAGCTTGAACGTCTCCGATAGGTGGGGCTTCAGGCCGAACGCCCGCCAAATCCGCGAGACCGCCGTCTGCGATAGGCCCAAGGCCGCCGCCATGCCGCGGGTGCTCCAATGCGTGGCGTTCTCCGGCGTCGACTCCAGCGTCCGCGTGACGACCGCCTCCACCTGCTCGTCGGTGATTCTGCGGGGGGCTCCGCAGCGGGGTTCGTCGGAGAGGCCGTCGAGCCGGTCGATCTCGAACCGCGTGCGCCACTTGTGGACGGTCGTGTTGGTCACGCCCAAATCCTTGGCGACGGCGACGTCGGTCTGCCGGCGTCCGATTCGCCCCGGATCCGCGCAGGCCAGCACGACCCGGCTCCGCAGCGCCAGCGCCTGGGCAGTCTTCGGCCGACGGGCCCAGCGTTCCAACGCCGCCCGTTCTTCCGCCGTGACCTCGATCGGTTCACGCCACGGCATCGCAACCTCCTCGGTCTTCGCGATCGCCCATTATCCGTCCCGGCCGCCGGAAAAGTAGCCGCGAACTTCTAACTCGGGACACTAGGATGGCGGCATGAGAACCGCCCTCGCCCTGCTGTTCATCGCATCCTCCTCCGCCGCGGCGGGCGATTGGCCGCAGATTCTCGGTCCGAACCGCAACGGCGTCGCCGCCGACGAGGCCCCGCTAACGGAGTTGCCGGAGAACCTGCAACCGCGGTGGTCGAAATCGGTCGGCCAAGGCTTCGCCGGCCCGGCGGTCGCGGACGGGACGGTGTATCTGTTTCACCGCACCACGACGGCGGACGGCGAGGACGTCGAGCGACTGGAAGCCCTCGACGCCGCCACGGGGGAGACGAGGTGGACCAGCGACGCCCCCGCGACCTACGGCGGCGGCTTCATCGGCGACGCCGGCCCCCGCTGCGTGCCGGTCGTCACCCCGCTGCTGGGCGGCCGCGTCGTGATCTTCGGCGCCGCCGGCGTGCTGCGGTGCGTGAAGCAGTCGGACGGCCAGGAGCTGTGGCGCCGCGACGCCGCGGCGGACTACGGCGCCGACCCCGGCTACTTCGGCTTCGGCAGCACGCCGCTGGTCGTGCCGGACGGGAACGGCGGCGGGATCGTGCTGACCGTCGTCGGGGGCGACCGGGACGGGGCGGGCGTCGTCGGCTTCGACTTGAAAACGGGCGAGACGCGGTGGACCGCGACCGACGCGAAGGCGGCGTACAGTTCGCCGGTGTTGGCCGAAATCGACGGACGGGCCTTCGCCGTGACGCCGACTCGATTGTCGAACTACGGCCTCGATCCGTTGACGGGCCGGGTGATCTGGGAGGTTCCCTTCGGCGCCCGCGGTCCGACGGCGGTGGGTGCGAACCCGGTCCTGCTGCCCGGGAACGAGGCGTCCGTACGCGAATGGAAATCGGTGTTCCTCACAGCGAATTACGGCGTCGGCGCCACGCTGCTGGACGTGACTGCCAAATCCGCGACGGTCGCGTATGCCGGCTCCGAAACGCTCGCCGCCCATTACGCCACGCCGGTGCAGGTCGGATCCGACCTCTACGGAGTGGACGGCCGACAGGACGTGGGCGAGAGCAACCTCGTCTGTCTCGCACCGAACGCCGACGAACTCCGCTGGACCCAACGCGGCTTCGGCCACGCCACGTTGATCGCGTTACCGGACGCCGAGGGCGGCGGCTCATTGGTGATTCTCAAGACGGACGGCGAACTCGTCCTCGCCGCCGCCGACCGGCAGTGGTATCGGGAGTTGGGCCGGGTCACGCTGTTCGACTCCATCGTCCGCGCCCTGCCGGCCTACAGCGAGGGCGTCCTTTACGCCCGGGACGAGAACGTCCTGCGGGCCTTTCGATTGACCGAATAAAAAGAACGCCGAGGCCCCGCGGGGCCTCGGCGTTACAGGGTCCGAGGGAGCGGCGATCAGCCCTGATACTTGAGGTACACGCTTTTGTACCGCAGGTAGTGTTCCAGGCCCTTTTTGCCGTCGTCGCCGCCGACGCCGCTCTGCTTCCAGCCGGTGTGGTAGCCGTGGATGCTCTCCACGCAGCCGCGGTTAATATACAGCTCGCCCAGTTCCAGATCGCGGATCGCCCGCATGATCTTGTTCATATCGTTCGTCACCAGATAGCCGGCGAGGCCGAAGCGGGTGTCGTTCGCCAGGGCGAGGCCCTCTTCAAAGTCGTCGAAGGGGGCGACGGGCGTGACCGGGCCGAAGATTTCGTCCTGCATCAGCGGGTTGGAGTTGTCCACGCCGGTGATGACGGTCGGCTTGTACCAGTAGCCCTTCTGGTACTTGCCCTCCCGCTCGAATAGCCCGCCGCCGGTCAGCGTGGTGGCGCCGCCGGCGACGGCGGCCTGAACCATCCGGTCGACCTTTTCCAGCTCCGTTTTATTGACCTTCGGGCCGAGATACATGTCCTCGTCCAGCGGGTCGCCGACGGACAGGCCCTCCACCTTGGCGACGTACTTTTCGAGGAACTGCTCGTACACGCCCCGCTGCACGTAGGTGCGTTCGTTGGCGGTGCAGATCTGGCCGCAGTTGAGGAACCGGCTGAAGACGGCGATATCGACCGCCTCGTCCACGTCGGCGTCGTCCAGCACCAGGAAGGGAGCCTTGCCGCCCAGTTCCAGCGAGGCGAACGTCACGTTCTCCGCGGCCGCCTTGGCGATCGCCTTGCCGGTCTTCACGCTGCCGGTGAAGGAGATCACGTCCGCCAGCGGGCTGCTGGTCAGGGCGGCGCCGGCGGTGGCCCCGCGGCCGGTGATCACGTTCACGATGCCCGGCGGCACGCCGGCTTCCTCCGCCAGCTTGGCCAGTTCGAGGGCCGTCAGCGGGGTGTCCTCGTGCGGCTTGAGCACGATGGCGCAGCCGGCAATCAGCGCCGGGGCGATCTTTCGGCAGGCGACGGCGTACGGGAAGTTCCAGGCGATCACGCCCACCGCCACGCCGGCCGGCTGCGGGACGAGCCAGAGCTGTTCGTTCGGCTGGTCGGCGGAGAGGATCTCGCCCTCGATGTGCCGGTCGAACCCGGCGAAGTACCGCAGCCAGCTGTTGCCGAAGTCAATCTCGCCGCGGGCTTCGCGGATCGGCTTGCCGACCTCTCTGGAGAGCAGTCGGGCGAACTCCTCTTTCCGCTCGTCGACCAGGTCGGCCCACTTCCGCAGGACGTTGCCGCGTTCCACGCCGGTCAGCTTGCCCCAGGCCTTCTGGGCCTTCTTGGCGAACTCCAGCGCTTCGGTGCACTGGGCGGCGGTGGCGTCCGGGGTGGTGGCGAGGACGGACTCGTCCGCGGGGTTGAGCACCTCGATCTTCGTATCGCCGTCCTGCCAGCGGCCGGCGGCGTAAAATTGGTAGTCCTTGGAGCCGGAGAACAGCGACATGCGGAAACGCTTTCGGTGCGGGGTGCGAGGCGAGCGGGTATCGTGGCGGCGTTCGCCCCGAGTCGCAATCACGTCCGCCGATGCACGCCCCCGACCCCCCCGACCCCTCCGACGACACGCACGACCCGCACGCTCACGCCGGCGACGGCATCGCGGAGGACCGGCTGGCCCGCATCCGCCGTCGGTTCGCCTACAGCGCCGCCGCCCTGGCGACCGCGGGCCTGATCGTCCTGCTGAACGGCTGCGGGAGCGAACCCGAGGCGGTCGATTCCCACACGACGGACGCGTCTGACGAAGGCGGCGGCGTCGCCGAGACGCCCGCCGGGATGCCGAACTTCAAGCCGCTGCCCGCGGCGCTGGAAAACTTCGTCCTGTTCCCCGCCGACGGGGCGATCACCTTCAACCCGACCGACGACGGCGTGATCCTCGACGGCCGCGGCTACTTCGCGTCGACGGCGGAGTACGGCCCGGGCTTCACCGTCTCCTACGAATACCGCTTCCCCGAGGCCGACCCGCTCGGCACGGAGGAGGTTCCGGGGGAAAATACCGGCTGCCTGCTGTTCGTCGGCGAGGAGGACAAGGTTTGGCCGCGGTGCCTCGAGGTGCAGGGTCGGTGGGACGACACGGCCCAAATCAAATCCAACGCTCGCGACGTGACCGTCGAAAGCACGTTGGACGAAGCCGCCCGCGACGCCGCCCGGAAGCCGCCGGGCGAGTGGAACCGCGTGGAGGTGGTCAGCGAAGGCGGCGCCTTGACCGTCACGCTGAACGGGCAGCAGGTCTCAACCAGCGAGCCGACCGAATTGACCGAGGGCCGCATCGGATTTCAGGCGGAGGGCTACCCGGTCGAATTCCGGGCGGTGACGATCGAGTAGCGAGGTTCAGTCTCCTGCAAGATCGAGCCGCGA
>NZ_JBINJD010000140.1:0-12916 GCF_043951915.1 Alienimonas sp. DA493
CCGCTACGGCGATCCGCGGACCGCTCTCATCGGCTGCGCCGACGGCCGGAGCTTGCGCTCCGGGCTCGCGCCGGTTCGACCTGCTCAGTTCAGCCCGTACAGCGCCCCGTATTTGGCGTTGAGGTGGGCCAGCAGCGGGGCCGGGGTCGGCGGGGAACCGGCGGCCCGTTCGATCAGTTCCGTCGGGGCGTAGCGGCGGCCGTGGCGGTAGATCTTTTCCGTCAGCCAGTCCCGCAGCGGAGTGAAGTTCCCGGCGGCGAGTTGCTCGTCCAGCTCGCCGTTTTCCGCCCGCACCGCGTCCCACAGCATCGCGGCGTAGACGTTGCCGAGGGCGTAGGTCGGGAAGTAGCCGATCAGCCCCGCCGCCCAGTGGATGTCCTGCAAACAGCCGTCCGCCGCCGACGGCGGGCGGAAGCCGAACATCGCCTCGAACCGTTCGTCCCACACGTCGCAGACGTCGCCCGCCGGCAGGTCGCCGGAGATCAGCGGCTGTTCCAGTTCGAACCGGAGCAGAACGTGCAGGTTGTAGGTCACCTCGTCGGCTTCGACCCGGATCAGCGTCGGCCGCACGTCGTTCACCGCCCGGTACAGCGCCTCCGCGGAGGCCTCGCCGAGGGCGTCGGGGAAGGCGGCCCGGGCCTGCGGGGCCGCGTGCTCCCAATAGGGGCGGGAGCGACCGACGAAGTTCTCCCACAGCCGACTCTGGGATTCGTGCACGCCCAGCCCGCAGGCTTCGCCCAGCGGGGAGCCGAACCACGCGTCCGGCAGGTTCTGCTCGTAGATCCCGTGACCGGCCTCGTGCAGCACGCCGAAGTAGGACTGCGAGAAGTCGTTCTGGTTGTACCGCGTCGTCAACCGGCAGTCGGCCGGCCCCAGCGTGGTGCAGAACGGGTGGGCGGCGGTGTCCAACCGACCAGAGTCGAACCGGAACCCCAGCTCCTCCGCCCCGGAGCGGCAGAACGCCTTCTGATCGGCGACGGCGTAGTTCCGAGCGAGCAGGGAACGGTCCGGGGTCACGCCGGCGTCTGAGATCGCTGCGACCAGCGGGACGAGGCCGGCCCGTAGTTCGGCGAACACGGCGGCCACCTGATCGCTTTTGGCCGCCGGTTCGTAGTCGTCCAGCAGGGCGTCGTAGGCGGGGGCGTCGGCGAGGTCCGCCCGGCCGGAGGCCACGGCGGCGGCCTCCTCCCGCTTCAGGTTCACCACCGCCTCGAGGTGCGGGCGGAACGCGGCGAAGTCGGACCGTTTGCGGGCCTCGGCCCAGTTCTGCTGGGCGAGGGTCGTCACCCGCGACAGTTCCTCCACCAACCGCCGGGGCAGGGTGGTACGACGGTCGAAGTCCCGGCGGGCCTCCCGCAGACAGGCCGCGGCGGCGGAGTCTTCCGGCCAGTCCTCCCCCTCGGCGGCCTGCAGGGCGTCCCGCAGCTCCGGTCCGGTCAGCCGATCGTGCGTCAGCCCGGCCAGCGCGGCGAGTTGATCGGCCCGAAAGTCCCCGGCCCGGGGGGGCAGATAGGTTTGCTCGTCCCAGGCCAGCACGTCGGCGGCGGTTTTCAACGCCGCGGCGTCCCGCAGCACGGCGAGGAGGTCGGCGAACGGGCCGCTTTCGGGCGGGCCGGGGTCCGTGAGGGGGGCGGGCATTCGGGGGGCGCTCCGTCGAGGTGGGGGAGCGGCCATCGTTCCGTGGGAACCGGCGGGGCGAAAGCGCTCCGGAGCCGCCGGCTGTTCCGGGGCCTTTTTCCCAAACGAAAACCGCCCCCCGCGTCGGCGGACGCGGGGGGCGGAGCGAGAGCGGCGGCGAGCGCCGGCGCCGCACCGCGTTCGGCAGTGGTCGTGGGAGTCAGACGGCGTCGGCGGCGGGGATTTCGAAGCCCTTCCGCTGCGGGTCTTGCAGCAGCCGGTTGGCTTCCTCGGCCCGTTCGCCGGTGAAGCGCTCGGAAGACGGGTCGAACTCCAGGATCGGGCCGACGGTGTACTGCGTGTCGGCGTCGGAGAGGCCCACGCCGTCCCGCATGATGGCGTGCAGCCGCTCGAAGTGCTCCGTGGCCTCGGGGTTGGCGAACTTCACCTCGCTGACCGGGGCCTGCTCGCCGAGGCGGTAGGAGTTGTTCATCACGTGGCCCAGCACGCAGCCGTAGTGGGCGTCCTCGACGTTGCCGTTGGCCATGCTCGGATCGTTGGCGCGAACGGCCCGAATGAAGCTGCCCCAGTTGCCGCCGGGGGTGACGTCCCCTCGCTCGATCTTCAGCGGCTCGGCTTTGTCGCTGCCGGGGCGGATGATCTTGTAGTTGCCCTCGCCGACGATCTTGCTGCCGTCTTCGAGGTAGTACTCGTTGTAGACCTGCCGCTGGTAGCCGTCGTAGTTCACGTTGCGGACGTCGAACATCACCATCTGGCCGTTGGGATATTCGGCCACGGAGAACATGGTGTTGGGCGTCTCGCCCTGGTCGTCCCACTTGAAGCGCCCGCCGACGGCGGTGGTGCGGATCGGGTGGGTCTGATCCGGGTCGATCGCCCAGCGGGCGACGTCCAGCTGGTGGGTGCCCTGGTTGTTGAGGTCGCCGTTGCCGGTCTCCCAGAACCAGTGCCAGTCGTAGTGAACGTAGTTGTCGTGGTACTGGTCGATCACGGCCGGACCCTTCCAGAGGTTCCAGTCGAGGTTCTTCGGCGGGTTCTCCGGCTTGGCGACGCCGATGCTGCCGCGGGGTTTGCAGCAGTAGCCGTAGGCGATCTTGAGCCGGGGCAGCTTGCCGGTGTGCAGGGCCTCGTGCAGGCCGGCGATGCCGGAGTCGCTCCGCCGCTGGGTGCCGTGCTGCACGACCACGCCGTACTTCTTCTGCGCCTCCACGGCGACGCGGCCCTCCGCGACGTCGTGGCTCATCGGTTTTTCAACGTAGACGTGCTTGCCGGCCTGGCAGGCCCAAATCGTGATGAGCGAATGCCAGTGGTTCGGCGTCGCCACGCTGATGGCGTCGAGGTTCGGATCGTCCAACGCCTCCCGGACGTCGGCGACGCCCTTCACGTTTTTGGCGGCCTCTTTGCCCTCCAGCTTTTTGAGGGTCTTGGCGAGAACGTTGGCGTCCGGATCGATGACGTAGGCGATCTCCACGTTCTCCTGCCCCAGCCAGCCGGACAGGTGGGCCTGACCGCGGCCGTTCAGGCCGGCGACGGCGATCCGCACGCGATCGTTCGCCCCCCGTACCGCCCCGGAGGCCCGGGTGCCGGCGAGGATCAGCCCGCCGCCGGCCGCGGCGGAGGCGGCAAGGAATGACCGGCGGGAGGTCTGGAATGAATGCGGCATGGAGTTCGTCAGAGCGACCAAGACGGGACGAGGAATCGATCGGAAACCCTACCGCCTGTCACCCCAACGTGTCAAAGACTTCTGATGGGATCCGCCGGCGGTCGCGGGCGCCCCGGAAGCCGTCGGCAGGCGGCGGACCGCAACGAAAAATGCCGCGCCGGGGCGGCCCCGGCGCGGCGTCGAACTTGGCGGAACTGATCCGCGGTTCAGAGCTCGTCGACGACCTCGTTGCCGGCCCGGGACCCGAGGGCGCCCCAGACGCCGTCGCGGGACCTGCCGCTGGTCATGCGACCGCCGTCTTCCTTGTCGTTGCCGCAGTCGATCGTGTCGCTGACGGACCGGACGGAGCCGTCGCCCAGCACGACCTGCACGCCGCCGGTGTGGTAGCTGCCGGCGGGGATGATGGAGTGGCCGGAGTCGTCGCTGCCTTCCATGCAACTCGGGCCGTTCGGCGGCATCTGGGCGCTGAAGCCGGAATGCGGGGCGGCGCCGTCAGCCCACCGGCTGCCGCGGCTGCACAGCGTCCTGCTCTGATTGTCGTAGCCCGGATTGCTCGGATCCTCGACTGTCCCGGTATCTCGCGCGGCAGGCGGGACGGTTCTGGCCGGGCGCTTCGATATCAAGACTGCAGGTCCATGGAGATCAGGACCGGTGGTCTATAAAGAAAGCCGACCCCGCTCGGGAGCAGGGCCGGCTATCGTCTCGGACCTCACCCCTCAAAGAGGGCGGGGCGTCTCGCAGTCGGAGCGGTCAGGCCGCCGCTCGTCAGAATTCCGTGTTCGTCTCGCCGCCGACGCTCGTGCCGATGGCGCCCCAAACGCCGTAGGGGCTCCGGCCGGAGGTGACGTTGCTGGCGGCCAGATTGCCGGTGTCGATCGTTTCGGAGATGAACGCGACTGACCCATCGACCAGCACGGCCTGGATCCCGCCAGAGTGATAGCTCCCGGCGGTCATGATCCCGTTCTCCCAGTCCGTCCCTTGACCGGAGGCCCGACAGCTGGGGCCGTTCGGGGGCACGATGGTGAGGAACTGGGTGAACACCATGCCGCCGTCGGCCCAACGGGTGCCACGCTGCTGGTCACCGGACCCCAGGGGAAGGCTGTCCTTGTAAAACTGGGGATTGGTCGGGTCGACCGCGTAATCGATGCAGTTGGTCTGCACGTCCCCGTAGCCCGTCGCGGAGTGCGTCAGCGGAGCGTCCTTACACCACTGCGCGATGAGGCTCTTCGTGCCGTCGTAACGGCCGATTTCGCCGATCAACAGGGTCGTGGTGGTCCCGTCGCGGCAGTCGGTGAAGGACAGCGAATCGTTCCGGATGCCCATCCCGCGGGCCTCAGGTCGGTCCGGGTCGCTGGCGCCGCTGGCGTTGTCGCCCCAGTTGAGGGCGTAGTTGGTATCCGCTTCGTTCGTCACCTTGGCCCCGTCCGACGGGCAGATCAGGGTGGCGATCTGCGTCCGCCACGGCGGGTAGTCCTCGTTCCATGGCCGACGGCCAAAAGGCTCGACGTCGTAATCAGTCCCGTTGTACGTGTACTGCAACGGCTTGGACATCTGGTTCCAGAGGGCGGTCTGGTCCAGGAAGGGCGTCAGGCCGACCAGGAAGCTGTTCCGACCGCCGCTACCACCGATGCCGCCGCCGACGCCCATCGGGAAGGCTTTGTAGGTGCTGTGGTAGTTGTGCATGGCCAGCCCCAACTGCTTGAGGTTGTTCTGGCACTGGCTGCGGCGGGCCGCCTCGCGGGCCTGCTGCACGGCGGGCAGCAGGAGGGAGACGAGGATCGCGATAATCGCGATCACCACCAGCAGCTCAATAAGCGTGAAACCCGAACGCCGCCGGGGCGGAGTGGGTGAATGAGAGCGAAGCACTGAGGGAGACTCCGTGACGTTGGAGAAGGAGGTCGTCCGGAAGAAGAACCGGAGGATCAGGGAGCGGGAATCGCACGGATTGGGTCGAATGGCCTCGAACGGGCCTTAAGATCAACTTGCGCTATTCCGACTCACATCGTACGGAGACGGCCGTTAACTGTGCAATAGACATCCTCTGTCTGCGGGGTGGGGGAATTCCCTTCCGCGGCGGGCGGGAAACCGCCCCGTTTGTCTTTCCCCTCAAACCTCGGCAGGATCCCGGCCCGTTCGCTCACGCCCCCCCCCGCTCCAACTCAACCGTTCCGCTCCGATGTCGATCCTCACCGCCTTCGCCCGTTCCGCCCGCACGCTCACCTTGGCGTCGCTGTTGTGCTCGCCGGCGCTGGTCGCGCCGCTCGCCCTGACCGGCTGCGGCGGCGACGTGGAGCAGCCGACCTTAGATGAGAGCCCGGAGGCGATCGCGGAGCGAGAGGCCCAGAACGAGGAGAACGAAAACATGATGAGCGGCGGGGCCACGAACGACTGAGCCCCATGCCCGCGTCTCGCCCGGCGCCGGCGGCGCGTCACTGGACCTTCAGGCGAAGGATTTGCTGACGAAGGATTTGTTCACGACGTCCCGCCTGTTCTTCATCGCCCGTGGCGGCCGAGCCCTCGGCACGGGGTTGCGGGGGCGAACTCACTGTTTGACATAGGTCGCTTCGGCCGGCGGCACGCGTTGCTCCTCTTTGACCTGCCGCCGAAGTCCCTTTCCCGGGACCGTGTGCTCCGCCCGGTGACGGGACGACGGAGCGTGGGCGGCGGTGAGTGCGATCCTGCCGGGGGGCGTCAGCTCTTTTCGAAGCTCAGCGGGTGGTCGCCCTTGGTGTCGGCGACGCGCATCGCGATCTCGCCGTCCAGCAGGTCGGTGAGCAACTGCCCGCAGAGTTCTTTCCGCCAGCCGGTGGCCAGCAGGGGCACCTCGACGCCCTCCGGCCGGCCGGCGGTGTGCCAGCGGACCAGTTCCCGCAGGTCCTTCGCCGTGCCGGCGATCGTGCGGGCGACCTCGTGCTCGTTGCACAGACTGCTCAGGGCGATGCCGAGCAGCTGGCCGAGCACGTGTTCGTCGGGGTTCTTGTCCGGCCCCTCGCGGCGGACGCGCTGGGGCAGTTCTTCTTCGGGCACCAGCTTGCCGCGTTCGATGGCGGCGAGGATCTCTTCGGCGCTGCGGCGGATATCGCCGCGGTTCATGTCGCGGGGGGCGGTGAGCTGCTCCTCCGTCTCCGGCTGCCGCTTGGCGAGGTCGATGACGAGGTCGTCCCGCAGGATGCGGCGGACGGGGCGGTTCTTCTCCTCCGCCTCGGCCTGCCGCCACAGGGCGACCTCCTTCGCCACGGCGAGGTCCCGCCGGGAGAGCTTCGACAATCCGGAAAGCCGCTCGTGCGGTTCGCGGCGGTGGTCCTCCGCGAGGTTGCGGACGAATCGCACGAACTCCGCCGCCGCCCAGGAGGTGCGACCGCGCTGCTGGAGGTCCTTCCGCTGAATCTCCCAGATCTTGGGCAGAAACTCCGCGTCCCGCAGAGCGTACGACAGCTGATCCGCCGAGAGCGGCCGGCGGCGCCAGTCGGTGCGGGTCTGGCTGCCCTTCGGGGCCCGCACGTTTAACACCCGCTGCACCAGGGCGTCGTAGCCCAGCGGGTAGCTGGTGGACCGCAGTCCCTCGGCGAGCTGCACGTCGACCAACCGCCGCGGCGCCTGCCCGGTGGCTTCGAGGCAGAACTTCACCTCGGCCTGCCCGCCGTGCACGATCACGGTGGTGCGGTCGTCGGTCATCAGGTCCCACCAGGGGGTGAGATCCGTCAGTTCGAACGGGTCCGCCCCGACGGTCTCCCCCGCGGAGCTGAACTGCATCAGGCACAGTTCGGGGCGATAGGTGGATTCGGAGACGAACTCCGTGTCGAAGGCGACGAGGCGGGCGTCGCGGGCCCGCTGGCAGAAGTCGTCGAACTCCGCCTGATCGGTGATCAGGGCGTCCTCGTCGGCCGGTCCGCCGGTGCCGGCGCCGCGGCGGAACCCGCCCCCGGAGCCGGACGACCGCGAAGCGCCGCGGGCCGAGTCGCCGCGGCTGTCGGAACGAGACGATCGGCGGGAACGGGGCATTCGGGGGAGCCGCGGCGGGCGATCTGTGGGGCCGGGGGAGGAGCGGCCGGGGACGGCGGTGGGCGGGAGTCGACGCAGCGTCGACGCAAACGGGAAAACACGAGGACCGCTCGATGGTCCACCCCCCGCGTCCCGACGCAACCGCCGTGCCGGCCGCGGCGGGCGGTCCGGTCGGAACGGTTCGCCGACGCCCCTTCAACCCGCACGGTCCGACGGGCCGATGCCCGCACCGCCCCCGCATCCGCCGCCGTCGCCCGCACCGCCGGCTCCCGCGCCGCCCCTCCCCGCTCGCCCCGCACGCCCCGATGGAAGACGACGCACCGCCCGGCGTCCCGGAATGGGTCGTGACCTACGGCGACATGATGAGCCTGCTGCTCACGTTTTTTATCATGCTGGTGAGCATGTCGGAGATCACCGAGGAGTCCAAGTACCGGGAGGTTCTGGCGAGCCTGCACGAGCGGCTGGGCTACCCCGCCGGCGCGATGGCCGCTCCGGGGAACGAGTTGGCGGGGACGGCGTCGGATTCGATGGACGCCGAGGCCGGCACCCCGCCGGTCGCCGATCCCGGCGACGGCGGCACGCCCCGCCCGACCAGCCCCGGCGCCCGGCCGATGCTCACCCGGGAGCGGGCCGGTCGCCCCGTGCCCGCCGGCCCGCCGACGTTGTTCGACGCCAACACCGACCGCCTCGGCAAGGGGGAGGAGGCCCGGCTGGACGCTGTCGCCGACGCCATCGCCGGCAAGCTTCAGGTGGTGGAACTCCGCGGCTTCGCCCCGGCGGACGAGGCGCACGACTGGAACGCCCTCGCCTACCGCCGGGCCCGGCTCGTGCTGGAGGAACTCGTCAAACGCGGCGTGCGGCCGGACCGCTTCCGGCTGCGGACGGGCGGCGTCGCCGCGGAGCCGTCGGCGTTCGGTCCGGACGCCCCCCCGCCGGACCGCGTGGAGATCTGGGTGCTGGACCGCCTCGCGGCCGCCCCCCGCGGCGGCCGCTGAGCGGGCCGCGGAACCGCCCGCCCGCCGGGCCTCACTCCGTCTCCCACCCGTTCGGCGACCGCCGCCGCCACACGATCAGTCCCCAGACCGCCGCGATCGTCAGCGCCCCGCCGACGCCCACGGCGATGTCGAACGCCACCGGCCGCTCCGCAGACCACTGCTCCTGCACGCGGTTCGGCCGGGCCATCGTGTCCCCGACCCGCAGCACGGCGACGCCGTACTTCTCCCGGAACCGGGCGTCCGGGTCGGGGGAGGCTTCGATCCACAGCTCTTCGTCCTCACGGACCTTTTCGAACCAGGCGTCGGTCTCGGCGAATTCGCGTTCGAGGGCGTCGGCGACGACATCGACGTTCTCGCGGCCGAGTTCGAGTTTCTCCTGAGAAAGCAACGTCTGCGCGGCGAACTCTCGATACCGCTCGGCGGCGTCCGGGGCGCTGCGGGCGGCCGCGAGATAAGCCCGCGCCGCGAGTTGCCGGGGGACATCCTGGTTTGGCGGGTCGTCCCGGTAACCGTCGGCCGACAGCAGATCGCCCAGCGCTTCCAGCAGTATCGGGCTGCGGTAGTCGCCGAACCGCATCATCCCTTCGAGGCCTTTCCGGCCCTCTTCGAGGGAGACGTCCCGCTCTTTCAGAAACACCGCGAACCCGGCGGCGTTCCGATCGAACCGCTCGTCACCGTCTGAATCCAGCGGCAGCGGGACGGTCTCCGCGTCGCCCTTGCGCTCCAGCAGGTATTCGACCAGCAATTTCTGGATGCGTTCGCGGCCGAAGTGGGCGTCGGGGTTCAATTCCAACGCCCGGTCGATCTCCTTCAGCCCCTCCTCGTACCGGCCGGCGTGAATCAGGATCGTGCCGCGGTTGGCGGCGGTTTCGTAGGCGCCGACCTCGCCCACGTCGGCCTGTTTGCGGTCCAGGGCGGCCAGCGCCTCCTCCCGCCGGCCGAGTTTGTCGAGGGCGACGGCGAGGTCGTCGTAGGCGGCGGCCCGCTGTTCGGCGGTCATCGCCTGCTCCCCCGCCGCGTGCAGGCGGAGCTTCGACTGTCGGTCCTGCACCCGGTATTCGTAGAACGCGTCGGTGTGGCGGGGGAACTTGCCGACGATCAACTCCAGCGTGCCGGGCCACTCCTGGCGTTCCTGCCAGAGGGTGTCGGTGTCCCACAGGCAGGCGGACGCCGGCGGGGCCGACAGCAGCGCCGCGAGCGCGACGAGGCCGAGAACGGGACGGGAGGCGGACATGGCAGCGCTGCGGGCGACGCACGGGCGACGGGGGAACGCCCCATTCTAACCGGCCCCGCTTTGCGCAAACCCCCCGAACGGTCGCACCCCGCGGCGGGGGCTCTTACCGTGCCCGCTGCGTTCCCCTTACCGATCGAGCCCCCGCGATGTCGCGTCCCCCCGTCTTCCGCCTGTTGACCGCCGCTCTGCTCGCCTGCTGCGCCCCGCTCGCCGCGGCCGCCCCGCAGGACGGCGACCAAAACGGCGAGAAGGACGCCGGTCCCTACAGCAAGCCGACGATTGACGTCGGCGTGATCGTCTCCGACGCGGAAAAGACGGAGACGTTCTATGTGGACGTGCTCGGTTTCGAGAAGTCCGGAGAGTTTAGCGTCGATGAGCAGATCGCCGGCGACAGCGGCCTGACGGACGACCGCCCGCTCCACGCCCGCGTGATGACCCTCGGCAAGGGCGAGGACGCCACCCGCATCAAGCTGGTCACGGTGCCCGGCGCCCCGCCGGCCCGCCAGGACAGCCGGTTCATCCACAGCACCTACGGGCCCAGCTACCTGACCCTGCACGTGCGGGATATGGACCCGATCCTCAAAGCCGCCGCCGAGCACAAGCTCAAGCCGCTGGCCAAGGGCCCGGTGGCCCTCGGCGGGGGCCGCTACCTCGCCCTGCTCCGCGACCCGGACGGCAACTTCATCGAACTCGTCGGCGCCCGCCCCCACGCCCAACCCGAGGAGCCGGCCGGGGAGGAGAAGAACGAGGACACGCAGGACGCGGCGAAGCCGGACGGCGAACAGAAGGAGGAGATGAAGAGCGACGCGAAGAAGGACGAGCCGAAGAAGGACGAGCCGAAAAAGGACGAGCCGAAAAATGACGAGGCGAGCCCGGACGAACCCGCCGAGGACGCCGCGGACGACGCCGAGGCGGCCGCCGAGAAGGCCGGCGACGCGGCGGAGAACGCTGCCGAAGTGGTCGAGGAGGCCGCCGAGGACGCGACCGAGGAGTAGTCCCAGGAACGTCTCCCGGGCCCTGCGGCTCCGCAACGCAAAACGCCCCGGACGGTGTCCCGTCCGGGGCGTTGTCGTTGCCGACGGCTCCGCCGATCAGGCGACGGTCTTGACCGCGATCGTGCGGCGGACCTGTTCCTTCGTCTTCGGCAGGGTGACCGTGAGCACGCCGCGGCTCAATTCGGCCTCGACGCCGTCCCGGTCGACCGTCTGGCCGAGGCGGAAGGTGCGGTGCCAGTCGCCCTCGGGATAGCCGGTCCCGCGGGCGGTCAGCGAATCGCGGTTCCGGCCGGCGAGGGGGCCGTCGGGGACCTTCGCCCACAGGGTCAGCACGTCCTTCTCGACGGTCAGTTCCAGGCCGTCCTCGCTGGCGCCCGGCACGTCCGCGGTCAGGCGGAACGAGTCCGGCGTCTCCAGCACGTCGACCCGCGGCAGATACCGCGACCGCAGCGCTTCGCCGTTCCGATCGGAGGAACGTTCCTCCTCCTGGGGCGTGTCGGTTTTGGTGAGGGTCGTCTCCTCGGTCGTTTGATCCGCGGAGGTTTCCGTAAGGGTTTGCTCGCTCATGGGTGATACTTTCAGTCGTGGGTGACGGGGGGGAACCTCACGGGCGATAAGCCCGCTTCGGTTCTTGGTGTCTCGGTCTCTGGTCCGTCCGCCGCGGGCGGCTCAGTGGGATTTCACCTCGATCCGGCGGGCCTGCCGCTCGGCGGGTTTGTTCAGCACGAGGGTGAGGACGCCGCGGGCGAACTCCGCTTCCACGCCGTCGATCGGCGGGGTGAACGGGAGCCGCACGGTGCGGGAGAACTTGCCGCGGGGCCGCTCCCGGCGGAGCCACTGGCCGTTCTCCGGGGTTTCGGCGTTGGGCCAGGCGCCGCTGACGGTGACCTCGTCCCCCTTCACGGAGACCTCGACCGCCTCCGGGTCCAGCCCGGGCAGTTCGGCGGTGAGGATCATGGCGTCCTCGGACTCGTGCAGGTTGAACGGGGGAACGGCGGCGTCGGCCGCGGAGGACGGGCTCGACAGGGCCCGGTCGAACGACCGCAGCAGGCCGTTCATCTCGCGGCGGACGTCGTCGAGTTCGGCAAAGGGATTACGGGTGACGAATTGCATGGGAGTGGCTTTCATCCAGTGAAACAGGGGGGATGGATACGGCTGCCAACTTGGACGGCCGGGTTGACATCCTGCAAGCAGCGTGCCGAACCGTTCACGCGTACACCCCGAAGTCGGCGGTCGGGGGCGGCCCGATTCTCGCGTCGGCGGGGGGCGGCGCCGCCGAAACGGAGCGACCGGCACGATCGCCGCCGCCGGGGCGATCGACGGGAGCGACACGTCCGGGGGCCGTTTCCGCCGGCCGTTCCGACGGGGCGACCGTCGCTCACCGAGGCCTGCCCGTTCGGCCGATGCCCGCAGCGTCCCCCGAACTCTCGGGGGCTCTCTTCCAACATCCCGCACAGCCGCACGGACGGGGCAGGGCGATGACCGACACTGCAAGCCGCACTTCCAAGACCGCTTCCTCCCCGAACCCGGAGGTCGCTGCGCGTCGTCCCGCCCGCCGCGGCGGGGCCTCCCGGGCCCTGGGCCAGTTGTCCCGCCTGACGCTGGGCGGCGTGGGG
The DNA here is from genome assembly GCF_043951915.1 of Alienimonas sp. DA493. NCBI lineage: Bacteria > Pseudomonadati > Planctomycetota > Planctomycetia > Planctomycetales > Planctomycetaceae > Alienimonas > Alienimonas sp. DA493. Next base: position 12,141 of record NZ_JBINJD010000140.1, read on the forward strand.
GCGGCGTTATTGCTGGCGCCCTCCGCCGCGGTCGCGGCCCAATTGGGGGGCTGGTCCGCCGCGGAGGTGACCGCCGGTTGGACCGCCGCCGAGGCGGCCGGCGTCGGGTTGATGAGTCTCGCCGGGCTTTGGACGGTCGTGGCCCTCGCCTGTCGGCCCCGCGGGGAGGCGACCCCCGCCGCCGCCCGCGCCGAACGCGTCGACCGGACCGAGGCTCGCCCCGCGTCCGCCCCGGCCGAGCGTTCCGCCCTCGCCGCCGAGACGGACGCCGAGGCGAAACCGGCCGCCCCGAAGCGGGTGGACGACGTGGACCCCGCCGCGGTGCGGTCCACCTGGTCGGCCTCCGCCGCGCAGCCCGCCCCCAAGAAGGCCGCTGACAAACAGGCCGCCGCCGAGCCGACCGAGCGGCAGGACGACGCCCCGGCGACGATCCCCTTCCCCGCCCCCGCCGTCGCTGAAGAGACGGAGGAGGAAGCGCCCTCCTACCGGCAGGAATGGCCGGAGGAATGGGGCGACGAGGGGAACGAGCCGTCCGTGATCCGCTTCGAGGACGTGCCCCGCACCGTCGAGGTCGGCGACCGGGTGATCGACCTGACGGAGATGGACTTCGACGGCGGCAAGGAGGACATGCTCAAGGGCCTGTCCAAGAAGGAACGTCGGACCGTCCGCAAGGCGTTGCGGAACCGCGAGCGGATGCTGATGCGGGCCGCCTGACCCGGCGGACCGACCGGAGGACCGACCGGCGGCCCCCGGGCCGCCGGCCGTGGCGCCGGCGC